>SKGU01000244.1 GCA_007117255.1 Natronohydrobacter sp.
CCGATGCCCCCGATGCCCGCCAAATTGCGCGCCCTTGTCGATCATCTGGCGCAAGAGCTGGTGGGCGGGCGCCCTTGGACGAAATAGACTTGTTGCGTCCGGCAGGTCACTGCCGTGATGCCCTGACCGTGGCTGCGGATGCGCGGTGGTCTGCGTTTGCGGGTGTAATCTTTTGGCTAGTCAATGGTTTGCAAGGTGAACCGCATGATCAGCGAAACTGACCGGCGCATCCTTATTCATTCGCGATGCGAACTCCACCTGATCAGAGTGGATTGGCTTGATTACGAAGGTGTGCTCTGACACCTTGGGGTCGGGCGGCTGATATGTGGTTTACATATCCGAGTTTGGGCCAGAGGATTTCGGATTGTGACTGGATTTAAAGATCGAATTAAGCGTGGACTGGCATGGCGCTGGTCCGAGTTGCGCCGACATGGCGCAGATTTGAAAGGGGCTGCGGGATACTGGATGGCGCGGCGGGCTGGTGCCGTGCAACATACCAAAGGCAGGCAGCTTCCTGCCGAGCGGATCGCTGTCTATGTCATGTTTCCTCAGCACGGTGTTCAGACCAGCCATATACAGGCGCTGCGTGCGCTTCTGGATTGTGGGTATGTCACGCTTGTGGTGTCGAATCTGCCATTGACCGAGGCAGAGCGCGAAAAGCTTGCGCCGCTGGTTTGGGAGATACTGGAGCGGCCCAATTTCGGCTATGATTTCGGAGCTTACCGCGAAGGTGTTCAAGCTGTCATGCCATTATTGGCGGGCGTAGAGCGGCTTGTTCTGATGAACGATTCGGTGTGGTTCCCGCTTCCCGGTGGCGCCGATTGGCCGTTGAAGGCCGAAGCGCTTGGGGCAGATGTCGTGGGGGCGGTGTCCAATTACGGGGTGCCGATGCCAGAGCCGTATGCGCTGGACGGTTTTCGTTGGGTCTATGATCCGGGCTTGCCAGATTTTCACTACTGTTCTTTCGCCTTATCCTTTGGACCGCGCGCCTTGTCGAACCCGGCATTCAGCAAATTCTGGGCGCGTATCCGGTTGACAGATAGCAAGTTCCATACGGTTTTACGCGGTGAGGTGGCCTTGTCGCGCGCCTTGATAGAGGCAGGGTTGACGCATTCTGAAACTATGAATATCAAGGACTTAGGCGCGCGTCTTGATGCTTTGCCTGAAGTTGATCTGAAACGCTTTGTCGAAGATCTGGCGATCCCGGAAGATACGAGGTTGGAAGCCATGCGACAGCGCATTCTTGCCGAACCAGACGGACCGGGACGCCACCAGCAACTGTTGTCCACGGCACTTGGGATCGTGGCGCTGACCGGGCCAGCCTACGCAATGCCGGGTTTCGCCTATGATGCCTTACGCCATCCGTTCCTGAAAAAATCGCCACTGCGCCTGTCGCGCCCTGCCGCAGAGGCGAGTTTGCGTCTGACTGCGCGCCTGCCGGGCAATTATGGCGCTGTCATTCACACTGAGGCCCGCGAGATCGCGGTGGCGCGTTTTGGTGATTTGATCGCGCAGGACTGAAAAATCAGGGTGTCGGCTGCGGGGCGTCTGTTGGGGCCAATGCGCTGCGCAGCAAGGGTGCAAACGCCTCCAGCCACAAAAGCCCATAGGCATCATTCATGTGCCGTGTCTCGTTGCTGTCATGTTCGCTGCCACGAAATTTCTCTACATCATCCAGCGGGGCAGAGCCGACGCTGTATTCAGGCCGTGTGAACAATCCATTCAGCACAGTTTTTTCGGGTTGGGGCACCAGAATGGCGCGCTGCGCGTCGCAACAGGTAGATTGTACGACAGTAACTTCATCAGGGTGACGTAACAGGCGACGTCTGCGCCCGCTGCCCGAAGGTGCGGGAAGGGGCGTCAGGGCCGCGAATAGTGGCGCTTCGCTGAGGCTGCGAAGCGCCGCGAGATGGCGCGGCAACAGGCTTTGCGCGATCCGTTCGGCAAAGACGGCACGGCGAAAGCTGCGGCTCAGACCTGTTGTGAAATCACTCGGATGCGGTCTGCGACTGAAACCATAGACAAGAAAGGCATCCCATGACTTGGGGTCGATCTCGCGCAAGCCCCGGGAGGTTAGCGCGATCTGTTCGGCCAAGGCCTCGGATTGGGGGCGGTAGCACCCGTCCTGCACCGCCAGATCGCGGGTCTTGTTGGAATGCGCGGCAAAGAAGCCCAGTTGAATATCCTGGTGGCGCGCGCAGAACTCTGCGCTTGCGTGTTTCAATGCGGCGACATGGCTGTTGCCGATAATGCATAGGCGGATCATGGCTTTGGCCCGAAAGCGCGCAGCAATTCTTCTTCGCAGACCAGATCATCTGCGGCCTCTTTGCGCGCTGTGCTGTGGTCTGAAATGCGTGGCGCAGGGGGGGGTGGTGCTTCGGGAAGTGGGCCAAACCGCGCGGCAAGGTCGCGGAAAAAATGGCCCATCACAAATTGCACGCCTTCATCCGTGACGCTGCGTTGGTTCGCAGCAAAGAACTGGCCACCAAAGACAGGGCTGGTGATCAGTTCATATGACGGGAAGTAATCTGTATCCGCGCGGGTCTGGGCCAGATGACCCGCCACTGCGCGCAGCACGGATTTCGCGCCGATTGTGGCGCTCAGGACATGCGCGCCGGTTGCCGTTGCGGTCAGAGGCACGGGCGAGACTGTCAGCAGAAAGCGCAGCTCTGGGTTTGCTGTGCGCATCAGGTCCAGTGCGTCGGACATGGCCTGCAATGCGGCGGGATAATCTAGCGGCGCAAAACGATGCAGCCTTTCGTCGAACTGGCCCGCTGCCGTGCCGGGGCAGAGCGGGTATTCATAGCCTTCTTGCGCATGTATCCAGCGTTCCGTCAGCCCCAGAGTAAACACCATCACGCGCGCTTTTTTCACGCTGTGGCGCAGCGCGCGCAATGTGGTGTCGCGCAGCTTGTTCAACTCGCGTCGGTTCTCGAAGCCTTCCGGCTCAAGACGCGGGCGGAAGGGGTCGCGCAAGCGGTCGCCGTCGTGCCAGATTTCGGTAGGGACCGGGGTTTGCGTGAGCGCCCATTGCAGCCATTGCAGCAACATCGTCGGTGTGTAGATATTGCCTGTGCGTGCCGAGAACAGCCCATAACCATAAGCGCGCGCCAGTTCTGACGACACCCGGCGTGGGGGCGATTCCGTGATCAGCCAATTCAACCCGTGACGACGTAAGGCACGACCGATATGCTGTGCAAAGCAAGACCCGAATGTTGCAACAGGATCACCCGGAGCGATATTGAACTTTGGCTGCCACAACCCGCCAATCTGCGCAGCGCCGCAATCTGCAACTGCACTGCGCCAGAACGCGTTTGCGGGCAGATTCGCATAGGGCGTCTGTGCCGAATTTCCCGCAGGTTCAGATGACACGATGAGCCTTTCTTCTGTCACTGCCAATTA
>SKGU01000212.1 GCA_007117255.1 Natronohydrobacter sp.
ACCGATTCAGGCAAAAAGATCGTGGCAAAGTTCCAATGCATCGACCAGCGCATCGACTTCCGAGCGCGTGTTATAGACCGCAAAAGACGCACGACAGGTGGCCGCAACCCCCAGATGATCCATCAGCGGGGCAGCGCAATGCTGGCCTGCGCGCACGGCGATGCCCTTCTTGTCCAGCACAGTCGAGATGTCATGCGCATGCGCGGCCCCTTCCAGCGTGAAGCTGAAAATCGCGCCCTTGCCCGGTGCCGTGCCCTGAACATTCAACCAGTTCAGCCCTGCAAGCCGCGCCGCCGCATAGTCACGCAGATCAGATTCATGCGCGGCGATGGCTTCCATGCCCAAACCCATCATATACTCAACAGCAACGCCCAGACCGATCTGCTGGACGATGCCGGGCGTGCCCGCTTCGAACTTATGCGGCGGATCGTTATAGGTCACACCCTCGCGCGTCACTTCGCGGATCATGTCGCCACCACCAAGGAACGGCCGCATTTCGGCCTGCCGGTCGCGGTGAATGTAGATCGCACCTGAAGCGGATGGACCATAAAGCTTGTGGCCTGTCACCGCGTAGAAATCACAACCGAGCGCCTGCACATCGACCGGCATATGCACGGCCGCCTGCGAGCCGTCCACCAGAACCGGCACGGCCTGTGCATGTGCACCTGCACAAATCGCCGCGACATCGACCACGGTGCCCAGGGCATTGGACATATGCGTCACCGCCACCAGCTTCGTGCGCGGACCAATGGCATCGATGACGGCCTGCGGATCGAGGCTACCATCAGCCGCGCAATCCACCCATTTCAGAAACACACCCTGCCGTTCGCGCAAAAAGTGCCAGGGCACTATATTGGCGTGGTGTTCGAGGATCGAAAGCACGATCTCATCGCCCGGCTCGAAACGCGGCATGGCCCAACCATAGGCGACCAGATTGATCCCCATCGTCGTACCAGTGGTGAAGATGACCTCATCCTCATGGCGCGCATTCAAGAAGCGCTGCAATGTCCCGCGCACGGCCTCATATTTGTCTGTCGCAAGATTAGACAAATAATGCAAACCACGGTGAACATTGGAATATTCCTCAGCATATGCGCGGGTCACAGCATCAATGACCGCGCGCGGCTTTTGCGCCGATGCCCCATTGTCCAGATAAACCAGCGGCTTGCCGTTTACTTCACGCGACAGGATCGGGAAATCCCGTCGGATCGTCTCAATATCAAGCATCACACTCCTCCGGGGACCAGACCGAACATGCCTGCGACAATCGCAAACAACATAGACATGCCAAATAGTGTGAAAATGATGCTCACAAAGACCTTCAACGCAGAAGTAAACCCATGCAATACCAGAATGAATTGCGTCAGCATCCACATGAAGATGACCACGGAAGCTATTGCAATCAATGAAAAAAGAGGCGGAGCAAGAATGATGCTAAGCGTTTGAAGAAGTTGGAAGACCAGCATTACGAATTGCAGCCATGCCATCAGCATCAGCGTGTCGGGAAACGTGCCCTTGCCACCGAAAAGACGGCCCACGCCCTGCACAGCCGCGACCATGCCCAGAAGAATCGATGTCTGCAACATCGCCATGAACAGCAGGCTCCCTGCCATTTCGGCGTCACCCGAAAGCACCAGCGCCCCCTGGCCAAGGATGACCGACAAAACCACCACGATGACAAAACCCAGCCAACGGGCATCATCGGGTACGTTCAGCGACAACAGCCGTTGCGCCGCTTCACGCGGACGGGTCAGCGTCAGGCGTACCAACGCACTGACAGTGGCGACATTGAGTTCCATCGCGTCAATCCTTCCTGACCCGGTCTTCATTGGCATCCAGCCGCGCATTTGCCATCACCGCACGCAAACCCGCGATCAACATGTAAAGGAACGCGCCCGCCACCACAAACCCGAAAGCTGTCACAGCCGGGTGCGCGCCCAGAAAGGCGGTCATGCCCCCTTGTGCCAGCATCAGTGGCGTCACGGCCAGAAGCGCCCAGAAAAACGCCAGCCGCACATGCAATCCCGGCACGGCGCGCCCTGTCAGCCGTAGCGCAAGCTGTAACATTGCCGCGATTGCATAGAGAACCAGGGGCAGCAGGAACATCACCCCAAAAAGTGCGCCCCCCATGCGTTGTTCGAAAGTGATGGATGGATCAAGCGTGGCCGCCCGTGACAGGCCGGGCCATTGCGCCACATAGATCAATCCACAGGCCAGAAGGCCGAAAAACAGCACTTGCGGCTCGCGCAGATCATCATCCGCCAGACCAGACACCACCTTGCCCGGCGCGCGATAGCTGCGGGCGATATTGCGCATCAGCGACATTCTGACCTCTATGCCATTACCCCGTATGAGTGACGCAATGGCGCATCAACTCCGGCGATTCAACCAGCCTTCCAGCCGGTCGCGCAAATCATCGGCCAGCGCCTGGTCCGCAATCTCTTCAAGCGCTTCGGCCAGAAAGGCCAGCACAAGCAGCATCTTTGCCCGATCTTCTGGCACACCACGCGCGCGCAGATAGAAGAGCTGCGCAGGATCGATCTCGCCAGAGGTCGACCCATGGCTGCATTTCACATCATCGGCGTAGATTTCAAGCTCCGGCTTGGCCAGAAACTGCGCATCTTCATTCAGCAGAAGCGATTGGCTGATCTGGTAGCCATCGGTCAATTGAGCAATCTGATCCACAAGGATCTTGCCCTGAAACACACCGACTGCACCGCTGCGCAGCACTTTCTTGTACACCTGACGGCTTTCGCAACGTGGTGCTGCATGATTGATGAACACCGTATCGTCCTGATGGAACGCCCCGTCGCCCACAGTTGCTCCGGCAATATGTGCTGCACCTTCTGCACCCTCAAGCCAGATCACGGCTTCATTGCGCACCAAGGCACCATTGGCAGAGAGTGTGAAGGATTTCATCTGCGACTTTGCACCAAGGCGTGTAAACAGATGCGTCACGCCCGCGCGTTCATGGTCGCGCCCTTGTGTGCGGATATGGTGCAATGTTGCCCCATCCGCGATATCGCATTCCATCACCTGGTTGTATCGCGCCGCCACAGGGCCGCTTTCCAGCACTGTAGCTTCAGCGCCTTGTTCCATCCGGATCACATGATGCATCATCGCATCGGCACTGGCGTCCCTGCGCTGGTAGATCAACGCAATCGGCTTTGCTGGCTTGCCCGTCACCCGGATAAGCACGCCCTCGGTCGCATAAGCTGTGTTCAGACTGGCCAGTGGCCGCGCTACAGGCATTTGCGCGCGCGCATCGAGCGCGCCATAGACATCGCGCGCCCAATGCAGATCACTGCGCGCCGCATCAGCAAGCTGACAAATCTCGACACCGTCCAATTCGATCGGATCTGATGCCTCGGCATCAAACACGCCATCTA
>SKGU01000081.1 GCA_007117255.1 Natronohydrobacter sp.
ACGATGATGCTCTTTGCGATGCTGTTTCCGATGATCTATGCCGCGCCCTTCGCCGTTGCGAACTGGGTCCCGGTGCAAGGGGGCGACATGCTGCTCTTTCTCGGCCTCGCCATCTGCGGCAGCCTTGGCCTTGCGCTGATTGGTCAGGCGTTCCGGATGGCCCCTGCCGCCATCGTCGCCCCGTTCGACTATACTGCGCTGATCTGGGCCACGGGGCTGGGCTGGCTGATCTGGGGCGATGTGCCCCTGCTCTGGACCATTCTGGGGGCCGCGATCATTGTCGTCAGCGGGATCATCATCATCTTGCGCGAGCGCAAGACGACGCGATGAGCGCAGACCTATCGGAAGTAGCGCTATTGCCAGTGCGTCAGTTCACAGCACTGCGCCGTGCTGATCTGTCATAAACAGATGTCCGGGCGGCGCCACCGCACTAGGCGACAGCACGGCCCTACCTGCTGATATGCAGTTTAAGTGAAGCGATCACATTATCAGCGCCGTTTTATTATCCAGAAGCCACGATGAGCCCTTGGTGTGACCCATGTGAATGGTGCCTGTCCTGTTTTTGAAACCCACTTGAACAAAGCAAGAGCAAAAGAACGGCAATTCGCATAGTTTTTAGTCAGCAGGGCCCGTGTCCAGATCATGAAGCCAAACACCTCTCCCAGCGGGGCCATGCAATTTCAAAAGTACTATCAATAGGTTGCAATTTATTTCCTCGAATTGTCAAAAAAATCCGAAAGGTCTTGTTGGCGTAACCGGCTAGTCATCACTACTGCACTGACTGAACGTCAAGCGACAACCAAGCTTGGGGATCAGCTTTTGGACCTGCGTTTCTTTGAGATTTTCCGCAATACGGAATATGTGAAGCTGCTATTTGAAGGGGCGGCGCTAAGCGCAGGATTGACATTGCTCGCCGGGATCATCGGTTTCGCGATTGCCATGATCCTTGCTTTCCTGCGGCATCGGCGGGTGTTCGGAATTCACTGGATCGCGGCGACATATGTTGAATTCATTCGCAATACACCGCTGATTGTACAACTTTTCTTCGTGGCTTTCGGACTGCCGCTTTTGCTGGGGTATCAATGGCCGTTCTGGGCGCATGCACTCTTGGCGTTGGTTCTGAATTTCTCGGCTTACTTTGCTGAGATCCTACGCGCGGGATTCAACACTGTCGGCAAGGGTCAAGAAGAAGCGGCCCAAGCGATGGGGATCAAGCCGCTGGTTATTTTCTTCAAGATCACGTTGCCCCAAGCTATCGGCAAGATGTTCCCTTCACTCAGCAGTCAATTCATCTTTCTGTTTCTGACCACCGGGATCATTTCTGAAATCGGTGTGCGAGATCTGACCAACGCAGGCATCTTCATCGACAGTCGCACCTTTCGCACGTTTGAAGTGTTCGTCACGCTCACTGCAATCTACATCGCCATATCGCTCAGCTTCAAAGCGCTGATGGTCGGTGTTTATCGTTTGATGTTTCCATGGGTAGGGTTACAACGATGAGAGACATGCTGATCGACATATTCGGCCGTCCACATGGCATTGTTCTCTACCAATTGCTCGATGCCACCCAGTTCACTATCTACCTTTCGCTGATCGCCTTCGTCGGGGGCGGACTCCTTGGGGCTTTCATCGCATTGGTCAGGATCGCGCCCAATAAATGGGGCAAGCGGGTCTCGATTGCGTATATTTGGGTGTTTCAATCGACACCGCTTCTGATGCTGCTGTTCCTGACGGGGTTAGGTGTCCCGCGTCTGTTTGGAATGAATATCGACCCGTGGTATGCGGCCAGCATCTCGCTCACTCTGTATTCCAGCGCCTATATGTCCGATGTCTGGCGCGGCGCACTGGAGGCAATACCGCGTGGACAATGGGAAGGGGCAAATGCACTGGGTCTGCGCTTCCTGCCCACGCTTCGGTTGGTAGTTGCACCACAAGCCGTCTCGATTGCGCTTGCCCCGACCGTCGGCTTCATGGTGCAGATTATCAAGGGCACGTCGCTGGCCTATATCATCGGCTTTACCGATCTGATGACCATCGGAAAACGATGGGCAAACGCACCTGTCGCGGGCACCGAACCCTATATAATTTTTCCGCTCATGGCGCTGATTTATTTCAGCCTGTGTTTCCCGCTGTCGCTCTATTCCCGTCACCTCGAACGAAAAATGGGAACCGTCAAGACCATGCGGCCGGTCGCGGCCGCCTGACTTTACCGCTGTAACTCGAAAAGGATAGCACTCATGAAGACCCTACGCTCCGCTATTGTTGCTGCAGGCATTGGCCTTGCCAGTCTTGCACCAGTCGCTGCATTTGCAGATCTTGCCGATATTCTGGCGCGCGGCACGATCAATATTGCTGTGCCTGAAAGCTTCCCGCCCTTCGGTGCTTTGGGAATGGAAGGCGAACACGAAGGCTATGATGTTGATGTGGCCAAACTGATCGCTGCCGAACTGGGGGTCGAGGTCAATATCGTTCCGGTCAGTTCCAATCAGCGCATCCCGTATCTGGAAACGGATCGCGTTGATCTTGTGATTTCTTCCATGGGCGCCAATCCCGAACGCGCCAAGTCGATCTGGTTTTCGGCTGCATACGCACCCTTTTACTCTGGCGCCTTTGCATCCGCTGATCTCGATATTTCGTCCGTATCTGAATTGTCCGGGCTGAAAATCGGCGTAACAGGCGGCTCTTTGGAAGATCTCGAGCTGACCCGCACCGCGCCAGAAGATGCCGAGATCATCCGCTTTGGTGACAATGCAGCGACCCTCTCTGCATATCAGTCCGGTCAGGTCGATGTGCTGGTCACAGGCAATACGGTCGCTGCCGAGCTTGCGGCAAATAACCCGAACCTGAGCGTGGATGTTAAATTCATCATGCGCGACTCGCCCTGTTTCATCGGGGTCAAGAAAGGCAATTTCGATCTGCTGCAGTGGGTTAACGTTTTCATCATGCATAAAACACTTGGTGGCGAATTAAACGAAATGTCGTTGAAATGGTTCGGCCAACCCTTGCCGCCCTTGCCAACACTGTAAACTCCTCGGCCTTGCCACCCCTCGGTGGCAAGGTCCGCTTGAAAATACCGAAATACGGCTGAGGAAGAAAACCATTACAAGCTTGTCGTCACTGAAAAGCACGACGCATTGGCTGGTAATTTATCCTGTGCGAAGTCAGATGGTCGGGACCGCTTTCAGGACAATTTCATCCAACCCTTTCCCACCCTGCTCCACATAGTCGCGTAGTTGTTTACGCATGCGCGGTTCCCAGAAATCCTTGATATGGGCAGCAACGCGGGCGCTGGCATCTTCCTTTGGCTGGCTCTTGAAGAAGGTGGCGATCTGGTTGGCCATGCGGACCATTTTTTCAGGCGACATCGGATACCTCATCAACAATCCGG
>SKGU01000301.1 GCA_007117255.1 Natronohydrobacter sp.
AGGCCGGGCAGAAGCGCCGCCTGCGGATCGCGCCATGATCTTCGGCGGGACGTGAATCCTTGACTTGCGTATCGGTATTTCCGCAAAACGGACAGCGCATGTCCTCTCCCTCGGCTTTGTTCTGGTCTGCTCCGCCATAACTATAGGCAAACCCCGACGGCTTGGGTAGCACCAAACGCAAGCCACCATATCATGCGGCCAGCATTGTTGCGTTCGAGACTCAGATCATGGCTGTCAGTGCGTCCATCAGTTCACAACGATCACACGGGTCTGGCCCATCCCTTCCGCGCGCACCATGTCGAAGAATTTGCGCGCATTGTCATTGTGAAGCCTGACACAGCCAGCCGATGCAGGACGGCCAAGGCGATTGACCTCATATGTGCCGTGGATCGCATAATTGCCCGAATAGAACACCGCAAAGGGCATGGGCGCATTGTTATACAGGCTGGAGCGGTGATGGCGCGACAGGATTTGCGGACGCCAAGTCCCTGTCGGGGTGACTTTTCCCTGCCGTGCAGTCGAGACCGGCCATTCATACAAAAGCTGGCCATGATGATAGACATGCATGACCTGATTGGAAATACTGACACGGGCCACCAGACGGTCAGCCTGTGCAGGAATTGCAGCAAAGCTCAGAAAAATAACAGAAAATAAAGACAGCAGCAGTCTAGGCATTGCACACCCTTTTTTAATTTGGACATTGCCTTGCCCCCACAAGGCCAATCCAGTCCGAAACAGAAAGAGATTCGAGTCAAGCGGATTCTTGCCGATAGGTCGCAGCGCGTCGCAATTTACGCCCCCGCTGTTCTGCGGTATGGCCAAGACGGCATCGAGCAGGGAATGGAGCGTCCATGAGCAAAACAGACACAAATGACAGGCAGAAAATCGCATTGATCACTGGCGCATCGCGTGGCCTTGGCGCGGCAATGGCGGAAACGCTGACCGCACAGGGCTGGCATGTGGTGGCGCTGGGGCGCACGCTTGGGGCGCTGGAGGAACTGGACGACCGGATCAAAGCCAAGGGTGGCTCGGCGACACTTGCGGCCATGGACATTACCCAGGATGACGCCATGCGCCACCTGTGCCGGGATATCCATGACCGCTGGGGCCATCTGGACCTGTGGGTTCACACGGCCATTCACGCCCCGCCCATGACACCGGCTGATCACATCACGCTGAAAGACTGGGACAAATGTGTGGCTATCAATATGCGCGCAACCGGGTTTCTGATCCCGATGGTCACACCGCTTCTTGCCGCTGCACCGGAACGCGCATCTGTGCTTTTTGTGGACGATCCCGCTGCGCAGGGGAAGTTCATGGGTGCCTATGCGGCCTCGAAATCGGCACAGATCGCCCTTGCACGGGCCTGGCAGCTTGAAAGCGCCAAAACCGGGCCGCGCGTGCTGATCGAAGCGGCCAGCCCCATGCCCACCGGCACCCGCGCGCGTTTCTATCCAGGCGAGAACCGCGACAGCCTGACGCCTTGCCGCGAAGAAGCCGCGCGACTGGCAAGCCTGATTACAGGCTGACACGCCACCTCTGCGGCACCGACAACCACCCCATGAAAAAAGCCGGCGTTTCGCCGGCTTTTTATCAGTTTTCAAGAGGCGGCGGTCAGTTGGCCTGACGACGCAAGAAAGCTGGAATTTCGATACGCTCGTCGGACGCCTGCGGCGCAGGGTCTTCGTCATAATGCGACACTGGCGGCACAGCGCGACGCGCCTG
Organism: Natronohydrobacter sp.; assembly: GCA_007117255.1. Classification (GTDB taxonomy): domain Bacteria; phylum Pseudomonadota; class Alphaproteobacteria; order Rhodobacterales; family Rhodobacteraceae; genus Roseinatronobacter. The sequence goes on from SKGU01000301.1 coordinate 1,726, forward strand.
TGCTTGCGGCTCGGCAGCATGGCCCGACATGCGGCTGATCAGCGAGCCGATGCCAAACCGCGACCCACCCTTTTCAGCATCCCGCTGCGACAGTGGCTGGTGCGGCGCCTGTGCTGCGGCGCGCGATTGCCCATGCTCAGGGGCTTTTTGCACGGCACGCTGCAAACGCGCCAGCGTTTCAGGCGACGGAGAACCGGGCAAAGGGCGACGCGGTGCGGTGAAGTTGCCGCCTGACATCTGCGCTGGTGCCTGCTGTACAGGCTCCATCTGTTCTGACAGGACAGAGTCGATGTCAAAGCTGTCAGCATGCTGCGGTTCTTGCGCATATGCCGACTGTTGTGGCTCAACCGGGCGGAAACGGGCAGCGGCACGCTGCGGTTGTGGCTGCGGCGCGGCATGAACGTGGCGCACAGGCTCTTCGACAAACAGGTTCTGCTGCTCAGGCGCTGCAGTCGCGCGGGCAACTGCGGGCTGTGGCTCAGGCTCGGCAACCTGAACAGGCTCTGGCTCAGGGCGGGTTACGGGTTTCTCTGTCAGCACGGGACGCACTGGCTCTGACATGCTGCGACGCGGGAAATCTTCGGTTTGCGTCGCTTTCTGTTCCACATCGATGCCGGTTGCGACAACCGAAACCCGCAGAATGCCTTCCATAGATGGATCGAGGGTCGAGCCGACGATGATATTGGCGTCCGGGTCCACCTTCTCGCGGATACGGTTTGCGGCCTCATCCAATTCAAACAGGGTCAGGTCATGCCCACCCGTGATGTTGATCAGCACACCGCGCGCGCCATGCAGGCTGATTTCGTCCAGCAGCGGGTTGGCAATGGCTTTTTCTGCCGCGTGGATCGCGCGGTCTTCGCCCTCGGCCTCGCCCGTGCCCATCATCGCCTTGCCCATTTCGTCCATCACAGCGCGGACATCGGCAAAATCGAGGTTGATCAGACCAGGACGGACCATCAGATCGGTCACACCCTTGACGCCCTGATACAACACATCATCGGCCATCGCGAAAGCTTCAGTGAAGGTGGTGCGCTCATTGGCCAGACGGAACAGGTTCTGGTTCGGGATGATGATCAGCGTGTCGACCACCTTTTGCAGCGATTCAATGCCTTCTTCGGCCTGACGCATGCGCTTGGAGCCTTCGAACTGGAACGGCTTGGTGACAACGCCCACTGTCAGCACGCCCAATTCACGCGCGGCCTGCGCGATGATCGGCGCTGCCCCCGTACCAGTGCCGCCGCCCATACCAGCTGTGATGAAGCACATATGCGACCCGGCCAGATGATCGATGATTTCCTCGATCGTTTCTTCTGCAGCAGCAGAGCCAACCGAGGGGCGTGCGCCTGCGCCCAGACCTTCCGTGATCTTGACACCCATCTGAATGCGCCCACTGGCCCGGTTCTGATGCAAGGCCTGCGCGTCAGTATTCGCCACAACAAACTCGACACCTTCAAGCTGCTTGTCGATCATGTTGTTGACCGCGTTGCCACCTGCACCGCCCACGCCAAAGACAGTGATGCGCGGGGACAGTTCGCCCTGATGTGCCGTCTCGGAAAAATTCAATGCCATGTGCTCACTCCGCCTCTCTTATTGCCGGTGCTCTTAGCCGCAGGAACGCCCGGATACCTGATTTTCCTTGAATCCTACAGGGGTTGCGGCC
>SKGU01000295.1 GCA_007117255.1 Natronohydrobacter sp.
AGAGCTTGCCATAGACCTCCTGAAAGTCCCACGGATCGCTCAGGTCCATGCGCACAAGCCTGACCTCGGTTTCCGGCGCGACACTGGCTATGGCCCTGCGGATGCCCCCGGCAAGATCCTGATGGCGGATGTCATGGATCAGTTCCAGGCGGTCAACCGCAAAGCCGTCATGGGCACAAAGCTGGACCGAGGGCCGCCAGTTGCGCCGCTTGCCTCGATCAAGCTGCGTGCCGAGAAAACCGATGACGACATTGCGCATGGTTGTGATCCAAATTTATATTTCCATATATCAAGGGATAATATATTTCTTTCAAGCAAATCTGCAAACCGTTAAAAATAGCATTAAAACAACGGCTTGCGGGGGTTTTCCAGTTTTCTTCGAATCATCGCAAACCTCTGGCATAACCAAGCGGTGAAACGAAGAAGGATCAGACCCATGGCAAACAAATCCGTGTTTGCATCGCTGAAAGGCAAGATGCTGCCAAAGGCAGATGCGCGCAATTCCGAAGGGGCCCCGGCCTATGCTTACAATGCGGAGCATAAGCTCGCGCAACTGGCGATGACCGGCACATTCGGTGCGTCTTTCTACAAGGACGCGCAGTCGCAAGTGACCGAATTGGTCGAGGCGGCCGAGGCTGTAAGCCCCGTATTTCTGGCGCAAACGGCCATCCATGTGCGTGAGCGCGGTCATATGAAGGACACGCCTGCCTTGCTGCTGGCCGTGCTGTCGCGGCGCGATCCCGTGCTGTTCCGCGCCACATTCGGGCGGGTCATCACCTCGGGCAAGATGCTGCGGGTCTTCGTGCAGATCCTGCGCTCGGGTCAGGTCGGGCGGAAATCGCTGGGCTCGCGCCCCAAAGCGATGGTGCAGGACTGGCTGAACCGGGCGAGTGATGCGCAATTGCTGGCGGCTTCTGTCGGCAATGACCCGTCGCTGGCCGATGTGATCCGCATGGTGCATCCGCGCCCCGCAAATGCTGAGCGCGCCGCTTTCTACGCCTGGCTGATCGGCAAACCGGCTGAACTGCAGGCCTTACCGCAAGTGGTGCGCGATCTGATCGCTTTCCGCGAAGGGGCAAGCGATGTGGTGCCGGATGTGCCGTTCCAGTTGCTGAGCTCGCTGCCGCTCTCGGGCGCGCAATGGGGTGAGGTGGCGCGCAATGGCTCATGGCAGATGCTGCGGCAAGGGCTGAACATGCTGGCGCGCAAGGGTGCGTTTGCAGATGAGGCCATTGTCGCGCATGTGGCGCAAGTGCTGGCGGACCCTGGGCGGATCAAATCGGCCAAGGCGATGCCTTATCAGTTGCTGGCGACTTATCAGGCGCTCGATGTGGCTGTGCCTTTCGCCATTGCGACGGCGCTGCATGACGCGATGGAGATATCTGTGGCCAATGTGCCGGAACTGTCAGGCAAGGTCGTGGTCTGCACGGATGTGTCGGGCTCGATGAGCTGGTCGGTTTCGGGCTATCGCAAGGGGGCAAGCTCGGCTGTGCGCTGTGTCGATGTGGCAGGGCTGATGACGGCGGCTGTGCTGCGCCGCAATCCGCGCGCGATGGTTCTTCCATTCGACGATAAGATCGTCGATCTGAAGCTGGAGCCGCGCGACATGATCCTGTCCAATGCCGGTAAACTGGCAGCGGTGGGCTGTGGCGGGACGAATTGCTCGATGCCGCTTCGCTGGTTGAATGATCATGGGATCACGCCGGATGTGGTGATCTTCGTGTCCGACAACCAGTCCTGGGTCGACGGACGCAAGGGCGGGCAGGGCACGGCGATGATGCGCGAATGGAGCAAGATCGCAGCCCGCAATCCTGCGGCCAGGCTGGTTTGCATCGACATCCAGCCTTACGGGACAACGCAGGCGATCGAGCGCAGCGATGTGCTCAATATCGGCGGGTTCTCGGATGCGGTGTTCGATCAGATCGCCGATTTTGTGGCCGGTCGGATGGGGCCAGACCATTGGGTCGGCCAGATCCGTGCGGTGGAACTTTAGAAGCATGCCTCGGCCCCTGGCGGGCCGGGGCAGCCCCGGCGAATGCCCGTGGCCCTACTGGTAGAGCGACAGGGGAAACCCTGCGAAGCGCAAGCTTCACTGCGGGTTCAAATCCCGTCCCATCCCTGATGGGTGCGCGAATGAACGGGTCACACAGCCTCGTTGCCGGGGTCACGATACAGGAAAGGAGAACACTCTGGCGAATGCCGATGAAACTACAGCCTGTCGCGGGTTCGACTCCCGTCGGTCACAAGACCGTAGCTCAGTTGGTAGAGCAGCCTGGCCAAGTGCCGGAAAATCGTTTCATCACATCTTGTCGCCAGACCTGAAAGAACAGGGCGAATGCCGAAGGGATTACAGCTCCAAATCGGGAACTCATGGGGTTCAAGCCCCCATATCGCAAATGGTCAACGGTGTGGCCAGGGTTCCCATAGTCTCTTCATTCTTGTCGCCCTGACTTGACCAACGCTTCCGGCGAATGCTGGCAGGATTACAGGGATAGAGCGCCGGGCAACCGGAGGTCGCGGGTTCGACCCCCGCCATGCAAAACAGCATGTAGCTCAGACAAAACGATCCTGCCCCACCTTGTCGCCGGAGCATCAGATACAGGGCGAATGCGATAGGATTACGGCGCATCAAGCCGGAACCCGTGGGAGTGACGCCCCACTGCGCGCAGTCTGCGGGGTTTGTCCCGTCACTCTTGTCGCCCTGACCACTGGAGGATAGCTCAACCGGCAGAGCAACGGGTTTTGGTCTCGTAGGTTGCAGGTTCGATCCCTGCTCCTCCAACCACTGACATATTCCGGGGGAATGCCCGGGCAGAGTACAGCACCTTTCCGTGGTTCCACCCTCTGCCTGTGTTCCTTGTCCCTCGGACGTGAAATTGCAAAGAGTAAGCAGATGACAGAGCACCAAATAGCCATTACCGGCACAGAGCTGATCGACTGGGGCCATAAGCCCGGCCCGCAATTCCCGGCCCTCTTGGCGCGCGCCACTGCCGCGCAGGCGAGCGGGCTTGGGCTGCAGGATATCCGCGCGATGCTGGACGCGGATTTGCCGCCTCCCGGCCCGGAGCCGCTGGCCTTGCAAAATGCGGGCGACATGCCCCTGCATGTCAATATCCGCGCCGAGAATGCCGATGAGCAGGACAATATCGCCAAGGTTCTGGAAACCATGGCCGCTGTCATGCGCACGCCCACGGTCACAGCGGGCGCGATCATGCCTGATGCCTGTCCGGCAGGGCCTGTCGGCACGATCCCGGTGGGCGGTGTGGTGGCTGCGCGCAATGCGATTCATCCGGGCATGCATTCGGCCGATATCTGCTGTTCGGTCATGATGACCGATCTGGGCGAGATGGACCCGAAAGCCGCCCTTGATGCCGCGCAGGCG
>SKGU01000210.1 GCA_007117255.1 Natronohydrobacter sp.
ATCATACCGCCCGCATTGGCCCGTCGATCAGTCCTGCCAATGCCATGCCCGCCCCCAGCGCCCATTTGCGTGGCAGCGCAAAGCGCGGCGGGGGCCTGCGGGTGATTGCCGGGGGCGCGCTGTGGTCGCCCATCATCGCTTGAGCTGCCCTCCGCCCCCCTTCCGAGGCGGCGGCAACACCATTGCCGTGCCATCCCAACGCGAGCCATAGGCCCTGTGTCCCTGGCACTTGCCCGATATAGGGCGCAAGTGATGCTGTCAGGCAGACCAACCCGTTCCATGAATATTCAGTTTGCGCATCCGCAAAGGCCGGAAATACCAATTCGAATTCGGCCCGTGCGCGCCGGGCGAATGCCTGAACCGAAGCGGGCTGGAATGACAGCCCCCCGCGCGCCCCGAACAGCAGCCGATTGTCGGGCAAGAGCCGGAAGTAATGCAGGAGCATGCGTTTGTCATAAGCCATCAGCCTGCGCGTCCAGCCCTGCGTATCCAATTCCTCGCGTCCCAGCGGTCGCGTGACCATGATGTTCGAGATCGCAGGCAAGATCCGGCGGTGCAGCCATGGCACCAGCAATTCATCGCTGTAGCCGTTTGTGGCGATCAGTACCTTGCGCGCATGCACCAGCCCTACGGTGCTCTCCACGCGCCATCCCGTTGCGTCCGGGTGAAGCGCAATCGCGCGGCTGTCACCGTAAAGGCGTACGCCGGCGTCAATGGCCGCACGCGCAAGACCTGTTACATAGGCATAGGGATGTAGTCCAAAGCCTTCGGGCACAAATAGGCCGCCAAGATATGCGCCTGTGTTTAGCCCTTCGCTGCGCAGAGTGTCGCCATCCAACAGGCGTGCGCCCACAGGCACGGGGCCCGCTTGCATCCGAGCCCAAGCGCGTGGGCTGTCGGCCAATAGCAATTCGCCGTCTTCGCAGGCTTGCGCGTCTATACCATAACGCTGAAGGTTTTCGCGTACGCGCGCGATTGCGTCGCGCTCAAATCCGGCCCATTCCGTCACTGCTTCCATCCCGAAGCGCCGCCGGATCGCCCGCTCTGACAGCCGCGCACCGCCCAGACAGCAAAAGCCGCCATTGCGCCCCGATGCCCCCCAACCGGGTTGCCCTGCATCGAGCACTATGACATCCGCATCGTGGTCCTCGACCATCTGCAGTGCTGCGTTCAGCCCAGCATATCCAGCGCCGACAATCACCACATCTGCCCGATTAAGTCCCGTAAGCTCAGGGCAGGGCGGCAGCGGTGCACAGGATGCCCGCCAGTAGCTATCGGGCCATTGCCGCGCGTCATATCCTTCGGGTTCGTAAAGCATCTGTTTTCCTGTGGCGACACTTGCGCTATGGCTAAAGCATATCAGGACAGAGGCAATCCCCACTGTGATCTCTCATGCTGGGCTGTCTGGCCGTCCTGTGCAGGCAGGGAGACGAAAGAGACCATGATCAAGTTGATCCTGATTGTTGTGCTCGTAGGCGCTGTCGGCCTTCTCGCCTATATCCGACTTGCACCATCAGACCCAGCACGCTGGCACGAAGACCCGCGCCTTGTCAGCCGCCCCACCACGCCAAATTTTCACCTGATCCGCATGGTCGGCGGCGATGCGATGCCCCGTGTGTTTCAGGCGCCAGCGGAAGAGTTGGCCACGCGTATCGATCAGATTGCGCGCGCAGACGGCGCAACACTGATTGCGGGTTCGCTGGCATCCGGACACATGACCTACCTTACCCGCACCCGGCTTATGGGCTACCCGGATTACACCTCCATCCTGATCGAGCCAGCGGGCGAGGGGGCGATGCTTCTGGCCTTTGCCCGCGCGCGATTCGGCCATTCCGATCTCGGCAATAACCGCGCGCGGCTGGAACGCTGGATCGCAGCACTCAGCGACTAAGCGTGCAACATCCGCTCAGCATGGGCGCATCGGGGGAGGTCATCAGGCTGATCGCCAGACCGTAAGCGCGATCGCTCATCCCGTCATTGCAGCTGGCCGGATAGATAAATGCCATGCCTGGCCCGCCCATGCCAGCGAACTGAACCATGCGCCGCAGATCTCCGGCAATGCCGCTGTCTTGCGCCATCCAGACATCCATGTCGCGAGCAGGGGCGTCAGGCGTGTCGTAATGAAGCGCGCCTCCGATATTCTGCGCAGACCAGAACGGCTCTGTACCAAAGCAGAACAGCCCGTCAGGCAAATTGAAATGGTCGATCTGCACACCGCGTGCCGCCATGTAGCGCAGATTGACCCAGCCAGAGGATTCCGTCGTGTTGACTTGGCCCCATGTGCCTTCCGGGTTTGTCGCGACCACTTCAACATTGCGGGCGTCCCGCGCCAATGTGCCGACCAACTCGGCGCTTGCCGACGGCTCTGCGCGGATATTGAGCACATCACCAACCGAAACATCCTGCACATCATAGAGCTGCGGCATGGTCTGGGCAAATCCCGCCGATCCTGCCAAAACGAAGCCGCTTAGCGCCAAAGCCAGAAATCTCATCTCTCACTCCTCAAAATGGTTTCGTTCAGCCTAAACACAATCGCGGCCGGGCAGCGATCAGGTTTTCGTGTGTTCCAGCGGCAATTCGGTGGTGAACTTGATTTCCTCCATCGAGAGCAGCGCAGTAACGTTGTGAATGCTGACTTCCGAGATCAGCGCCTGATAAAACCGGTCATAAGCGCGCGGGTTGGGCACGCGCACTTTCAGGATGTAGTCAATATCGCCGGCCAGCCGATGCGCTTCCAGCACTTCGGGGCGCGCGCGCACGGCATGCAAGAAACGCGCCTGCCAGTCAGCTTCATGTGCCGAGGTGCGCACCAATACGAAAAAGCATGCCTCCAGCCCCAGTGCTTCAGGGTCCAGCAGCACCGTGTCGCGTGTGATCACACCCGCTTTGCGCAGTTTGCGAATGCGGTTCCACACGGGTGTCTTGCTAGAATTGACTTTTGTGGCGATATCATCCAGCGATTGACTGGCATCTTGCTGCAATTCCGACAGGATACGCCTGTCCAACTCATCCAAGCCTGCTGCCATCTGCCTTGCTCCGTTTGTCTGGTGAAAAATTAGAATAAATTCCTGATATCAGCAAGAACGTTGTCCTGTATCGGGAAATTCATCCATGTGGCAAGGGTCGCGCGCTGCACCACGCTTGATCTTGACCTGCATCAAGGCATATGGACACAGAGTAGCTCATATCACCGCCAAGGTCTGATCAGGCCCCGGACTTTCAAGGACCAGTGAGAACGCATGACCGACACTGCTGTGACGCCGCCGAAACCCACCCCGACCTTGCCGGATGCGCAGACGGTGACGTCTGTGACGCATTACACGGACCGGCTGTTTGCGTTTCGCTGCACGCGTCCGCAAAGCCTGCGGTTTCGGTC
>SKGU01000240.1 GCA_007117255.1 Natronohydrobacter sp.
AGACCCGGTGACAGCGCGCATTGCACTTCGACCATGCGCGCCTCGATCCCCTCAAATGCCACTGTCAGGGCGCGCGCTACCATGTCCAACCCCCGTCAAACCCTTCAGACATGGTTAACGCTCAAGGCTTTCGGAATCGTTAACAACTTCGAGAGCCGAAAGAAAATTGCGTGTGCAAGTGAACCAAACGCAATCTTGCCGCGTAATCCCTTCAAATAGTTCGCAGGGGGAATGATGGCACTTGATTTTTCCGACGACCGCAGAATGTCGCGTCAGGCCATGAAGGCCGAGCTGCTGGATGCTGAAACCGAAACGGCACTGGCGCGTGCCTGGCGCGACGAACGTGACGAACAGGCGCTTCACCGACTGATCACGGCCTATATGCGGCTTGCGATCTCGATGGCGGGCAAGTTTCGCCGCTACGGCGCGCCAATGAATGATCTGATTCAGGAAGCGGGTCTGGGCTTGATGAAAGCCGCCGAGAAATTTGACCCTGATCGCGGTGTGCGTTTCTCTACCTATGCGGTATGGTGGATCCGTGCCAGCATCCAGGATTACGTCATGCGCAATTGGTCCATGGTGCGCACGGGGTCGACCTCCAGCCAGAAAGCATTGTTCTTTAACCTGCGCCGCGTTCAGGCCAAATTCGAGCGTGAGGCGATGTCGCGCGGCGAAGAACTGGACGGCCATCAGTTGCGCGAAATGATCTCACGCGAAGTGGGCGTGTCGTTGCAGGATGTCGAGATGATGGAAGGCCGCTTATCTGGGTCTGACTTCTCACTGAACGCGATGCAATCCAGTGATGATGATGGCCGCGAATGGATCGATGCGCTTGAAGACGATGCCCCGCAAGCAGATGCAGAGGTAGAACAGGCGCATGACATGGCGCAACTGCGCGGTTGGCTTGTGTCGGCCATGCAGGGGCTGAGCGAACGCGAGCGCTTCATCGTGCGCGAACGCAAACTCCGCGATGAGCCGCGCACGCTGGAATCGCTGGGTGAGGAGCTGGGCTTGTCGAAAGAACGTATCCGTCAAGTCGAGGCCGTGGCCTTTCAGAAAATGCGCAAAAGTCTTGAAGCTCAGTCAAAAGAAGTGTTCCACTTCCTTGCATGAAACACTTGCTCTGTACTCTTGCGTTTGTGGCAGCGCCCGTGGGCGCTGCCCAAGTATCTGTAAGCGATCTTGATGCGCTGCCATCCGCTGACGTGATCTTCTTGGGCGAGGTGCATGACAACCCCGCCCATCACATGCATCAGGAACATGCCATCAGCCAAATAAGGCCTGCAGCGCTGGTGTTCGAAATGCTCACGCCCGATCAGGCTGCGCGTGTAACGCAACCGCTTTTACCCGAAGATCAATTGCGCGAAATATTGGACTGGGACGCAACTGGCTGGCCCGACTTTTCCATGTATTACCCACTTTTCACCGCCGCACCCGATGCCGTCATTTTTGGCGCCGCATTGCCGCGCGATGACGCGCGCGCAGCAATGTCCAGTCCATTACCAGACAGCTTTCCCGGTGATGCCACGCGTTTCGGGTTGGATATTGATTTACCGCCAGATCAGCAACGCGCACGCGAAGCGCTGCAAGCGCGCGCACATTGTGACGCCCTGCCTGACCATCTGCTGCCCGGTATGGTTGCGATCCAACGCCTTCGCGACGCGCTGCTGGCAGAAGCCGCCCTACGCGCCTTTGATGAAACCTCTGGCCCCGTGGTCGTGATCACCGGGACAGGTCATGCACGCACAGATTGGGGCGCACCTGCGGCGCTGGCGCATGCGGCCCCGAACATACAAACGCTGTCCGTGGGACAGTTCGAGGCGGTGCCGGACAGCCCACCGCCACATGATCTGTGGCTTGTGACCGACCCGCACCCGCGGCCAGACCCCTGCGACGCCTTCCGCTAGCACGCGCGGGGCTTTCGCTTTGACGTTCAAGCGCGTAAGCAGAAAGCATCTTTCATTATTGCAAGGTCCGAACATGCTGACTGGCACACGCGTTACGCTGATCATCGGGGGCGGGATTGCGGCTTATAAATGCCTTGATCTGATCCGCCAGTTACGAACAGCCGGGGCGCAGGTCACACCTGTTCTGACCCGCGCCGGGACGGAATTCGTAACCCCTCTGTCGGTCGCCGCCCTGGCAGGATCGCAGGTGTTCCAGAACCTGTTTGATCTGAAAGATGAGGCCGAAATGGGCCATATCCAGCTCTCGCGCGCCTCTGACATGATCGTGGTTGCCCCTGCAACAGCGGATCTGATGGCGAAAATGGTGGGCGGGCATGCCAATGATCTGGCCACCACGCTGCTGCTGGCCACGGACAAGCCGGTGATGATCGCACCTGCGATGAATGTGCGCATGTGGGCGCATCCGGCGACACAACGCAATCTTGCGCAGTTGCGCGCTGACGGGGTGCAGGTGATCGGCCCCAATAGTGGCGACATGGCTTGCGGCGAATTCGGCCCCGGACGCATGTCTGAACCTGCAGAGATTGTCGCGGCGATTGTCGCCATGCGCGCACCCGGCCCACTGACCGGCAAGCGCATTCTGGTGACATCCGGCCCCACGCATGAGCCGATTGACCCGGTACGCTATATTGCCAATCGCTCCTCCGGGGCGCAGGGCACAGCCATTGCCACCGCCTTGCGTGATCTGGGTGCAGAGGTCGTGTTTGTCACTGGCCCCGCATCTGTGCCCGCCCCTAAGGGCGTCACGCTGCACCCGGTCGAGACCGCGCGCGAAATGCTCGCGGCCTGTCTCGATGCGCTGCCCGTTGATGCGGCGGTCATGGCGGCGGCTGTGGCGGATTGGCGTGTGGCCAAAGACTTCACGCAGAAGATCAAGAAAGGGCCACAAGGCATTCCAGAACTTCAGCTTTCTGAGAACCCCGACATTCTGGCGACTCTGTCATCCCACAGCCAACGCCCCGGCCTTGTTGTGGGCTTCGCTGCCGAGACCGAAAACGTGATTGCCCATGCGACTGCGAAACGCGCCCGCAAAGGTTGCGACTGGATTGTGGCCAATGATGTCTCGCCCGGCACCGGGATCATGGGCGGCGCGGATAACACAGTGCATCTGATCAGCGAAACAGGTGTCGAGGACTGGCCCAGCCTGCCCAAACCTGAAGTCGCGCGCCGCTTGGCGTCCCGTATCGCAAAGGCCCTTGCATGAGCGTCACTGTCCTGTTCCAGCGCCTTCCCGACGCCGACCCAGCCGTCCCCTTGCCCGAATACACCACATCGGGCGCAGCAGGCGCGGATATCCGCGCCAACCTGCCGGAAACCGACCGTGCCCATGGCCAGACCCTTGCCCCCATGGCGCGGATGCTGGTGCCGACCGGGCTGGCTTGCGCCATCCCGCAAGGCTATGAGATGCAGATCCGCGCGCGCTCTGGCCTGGCGCTGCGTCACGGCATTGCACTGCCGAATGCGCCTGCAACCATCGATAGCGATTATCGTGGCCCGATCGGGGTAATCCTGCTCAATCTGGGCGATGCGCCCTTCGTGATTGAGCACGGCGCGCGGATTGCGCAGATCGTGATCGCACCCGTGGTGCAGGCGCAGTTTGCCCTGACGGACAGGCTTGACGCCACAGCGCGCGGCACTGGCGGGTTTGGCTCTACCGGGGTGGCGTGACATGGGGTTGGTGTTGTTTCTGATGGCCGCGCTCTGGGTCTTGGGCTGGGTCATGAAAACCCCGGTCAAGGCGCGGCTGGTGATGATTGGCTTGTTGTATATCGGTGTGGTTCTGGCGCAACTGGTGCTGCCGGAAGGGGCCGAATTGCGCCGCGCCACAGGCGGCGATGTACGCCCATGGCTGGTGCTTGGCGGCGTGGCCGCACTGGCGCTGGGCTATAGCCGGATACTGGGATTGCTGCGCCGCCGCAGCCCTGCACCCGCAGCTCCTGCACATAGTCCCGACACATTTCGCGAGGCGGAACTGAACCGCTATGCGCGTCATATCGTGCTGCGGGAAATTGGGGGCGCGGGTCAGAAAAAGCTGAAAGCGGCGCGCGTCCTGGTCGTGGGGGCTGGCGGTCTTGGCTCGCCCGCGCTGATGTATCTGGCCGCCGCCGGTATCGGCACAATTGGCGTGATTGATGATGACACGGTGGATGGCTCCAACCTGCAACGCCAGATCATTCATCGCGACGACATGATCGGCACGCCCAAGGTGTTTTCAGCACAGGCCGCGATGGAAGCGCTCAACCCTTTCATCACAGTGCGCCCCTATCAGCGCCGACTGGATGACGCTGCTGCAAAGGCGCTGTTTGCAGAGTATGATCTTATCCTCGATGGCAGCGACAATTTCGACACGCGCTATCTGGTCAACCGCGCAGCGGTCGCAGCAGGTAAGCCCCTGATTGCGGCTGCTATCACGCAATGGGAAGGCCAGATCAGCCTTTACCACCCTGCCAGCGATGCGCCCTGTTTCGAATGCGTCTTCCCTCAGCGTCCGGCAGAAGGGCTGGCCCCATCATGCGCCGAAGCAGGTGTCATTGCTCCCTTGCCCGGAATTCTGGGTACGATGATGGCATCAGAAGCAATCAAGGAAATCACCGGCGCGGGCACAGGTCTGCGTGGGCGACTTGTCATCCACGATGCTCTGCACACCGAGACACGCACCATGCGCATTCCGCGCCGCGCAGATTGCGCCTGCTGCGGGGGCGCTGCTTAAAGCGTGACTTTCAGCCGCATGAAACCGCGCTGATCCACCCCAAGCACTTCGGGCGCAAAATCACTGACCATGTCCAGATGCGCATGCGCGGCGACACTGGTGCGCAGGATGGCACTGGCACCAGCGACAGGTTGCAGCTTGAATGGGGTTTGTGCTGTGACATCCACATGCGCCCGCTCTGCCACGAAATCACGCAAGATATCGCGGGTGATGGCGCTATGCTCAAAAACAATCCGGTCTGAACCTGTACCCGCAAAACCGCCCGCGCCATTGGCCCGGAAACTGTTGGTACACAGAACAAACTCTGCATCCAGATCGAGCGGTTGGTCGTGCCAAGTCACACGCCGAATGCGGCTCACGTCGGGATGTATCTCTTCACCACTGGGCGAATACCGCGCGGGCACGCTGAGATCGATCTCATAGTTCAAGCCATAGATGATCTCGAAATTATAACCCGGAAAACCGCTATCCATAAGGTATTGCTCGGCGATGTCAGGGTGAACCTGATTATAGGCAGATGCCGCACGCTCAAGCCACAGACACAGTTCCGCCCCTGTCAGCCGCGTTGCAGCCACCCGGTTGGGATAGATATAAAGATCCGCCAGTGACCGAAGTGTCAGCACACCAGCAGCGATATCCGTAAAATTGCGCGCGCCGGCCAATCCCCCGGCTTTGGATGGTGAAACCGCCGACAACAGCGGCAGATGTTCAAATTCTGTCCCCTTCAGATGACGGGCGACAAATTCCTGCTGCGCCTGCGCCACCACGCCGGTTGCCGCAGATTGCCCCAGATAGACAAAAAAGGAATTGATCGGCGTTTTCGTCTTTCCGATGGGCTGGCGAATGCTTTCCAAGACGGCCTGATGGGCACGCTCTACAATCTTGCGCACCTTGGGGCTGTCAAGAGGCGCACGGCGCTGTTCAGGCTCTGACGGGACAAAACGGCGCGCGGCCTCGCGCAGACTGCGAGTCGACACTGCCGCGTCCAGCACGTCCCAACTGCCGCCACTGCGCACCAGCTTCAGATCGATCAACCCCAGATGCGAGCCAAAAAACCCGCTCATCACAGTCGGTTTGCCACAGACTGTGCCGCGTTCGATATCGACACCGGGAATATCTGCAAATGCGCGCGATGGGAAAAGCTGGTGACTATGCCCTGACAGGATCAGATCCACACCATCAATCATGGCCAGCGGAATGACTGCGTTTTCCATGTTTTCAGTGTGACGGATCGGCCCGATACCACTATGCGCAAGTAATATCACCAAATCTGCGCCGGCTTCGCGCATTTGCGGCACCCATGCGCGTACAGCCTCAACCATGTCTCGTGTCTGGATATGGCCACGAAGCGCCTGATGTTCCCAGACCGTGATCTGCGGCGGCGCCACACCAATTACCCCGATGCAGATCGGATGGGCGCGCCCTGCCCTGTCTGTCACAGTGCGGCGGAGCAACTGATAAGGCGGCACGAGATGGCGGTCTGACAGCGGAACTCCGCCCTGATGTGACAGGATATTGGCAGACACGACCGGGAATTTGGCCTGCGCTATGGATTGCTTCAGAAAATCCAGCCCATAGTTGAATTCATGGTTCCCCAGAGTAATCGCATCGTAGCGCAGCGCATTCATCGCTTCCATCACCGGATGCGGATCACCGCGCGTGGCGCTGCTGTCATAGGCGAAAAAATCCCCTACGGGTGTGCCCTGCAGGAAATCACCGTTGTCGAATAACAAGCTGTTGGGGACTTGTTGGCGCGCGATATCGACCAGTTCCGACAGGCGCGACAAGCCCAGATCAGGGTTAGGGCAGTCGGCATAATAGTCATAAGGATGCAAGTGAACATGCAGATCCGTGGTTTCCATTATCCGTAAGTCGACCGTAGTTGATATTTCAAACCCGGACGCGAAATCACGTTGATCCTGTTTCATGTTCTCATGCATTCGCCACCAATAACCTTCTGAGAACCTGGCCCTTACTTTGGGCATAAAAGCGGCCCGAAACTTGGTTATTTTGTGACATCGGGTAACGCAAGCATCGTTCACCAAGAAATATGGCACCAGCGCGGGCGGAACAACCTCAGATTGTCAGTTCCCCGAAATCAATTGCCGCCCCGGCGCAAAACTGGCACTTCGGTTCGGCAGAGCGACGAAGACTGCCACAGCCGGACGGGGGGACATATGCAATTTGCCTTTGGCGCAGAATGGGATGAACGCGATGCGGCGCGCCGGGGGGATCAGCGCTGGCTGAACGCAGCCCTCGCCGATGATCAGACGCGAGTGCTGCCGATCTGGCGCGGCAAACCACATCTGCTGGATGGTGGGCTTGGCTGGGTCACGTCCGATCATGCAATGTTACGCCATGCGACCCGCCCCTTCACCTATCTTGGACTGGTGGACGGGCGCGCGGCCTTTGCCGCTGATATCTCTGGCTGGGAGCCGGAAGCACTGGACCGTGCGGCATTGGCCATGTTCACGGACACGTCAATCCAGAGCCATCCCGATGCGGAACGCGGCGCTCATTTCGGCGAGTTACGCCTTGCCATGACAGCCTTGCCCGCACCAGAAGCCGCGCTTGCCGCCACAGCCCGCGCGCTGTTCAACTGGCACAGGACACATGCGTTCTGTGCCGCCTGCGGTCAACCCAGCGAGGTTGTCATGGCGGGCTGGGAACGCGTTTGTCCGGCCTGCGGGGCAAAGCACTTCCCGCGCACCGATCCGGTGGTGATCATGCTGGTTACGCGGGGCAACTCAGTGCTTATGGGGCGCTCGCGCGGTTGGCCAGAACGAATGTATTCGGCGCTCGCGGGTTTCATCGAACCGGGCGAAACTCTGGAAGGCGCAGTTGCGCGCGAAGTGCGCGAGGAAACCGGCATCGCGCTGCGCAATATCCGCTATGTTGCCTCCCAGCCATGGCCCTTTCCCAACTCGCTGATGTTCGGGGCGGTTGCCGAAGCCACAACGCATGCAATCACGCTGGATGATGAGCTTGAAGACGCGCGCTGGGTCTCGCGTGAAGACATGCTGCGCGCCTGGAGCGGTGCCCATCCCGACATGTTGCCCGCGCGCAAAGGTGCCATCGCCCATTACCTGATCGGTCAATGGCTTGCGGGGCGCATCTGAATTGCCTACATCTGTCTCAGCGCGCGAATGTCGGCCCGCGTCTTTCGCCCCGTCAGGAACACAATGATGAAACCGGACCCTTCTGCCCCTGTTGGCACCAGTGCTATGACATGGAATGTGCCTAATATCCTGACGATCCTGCGTCTGCTGGCAGCGCCGGGCGTGGCCGTGATGTTTCTGTATTTCCACCGCCCCTGGGCCGACTGGTTCGCGCTTGTACTCTTCGCGCTGGCTGCAATCACGGATTTCTTTGACGGGTATCTTGCGCGCGCGTGGAAGCAGGAAAGCCGTCTGGGTGCCATGCTTGACCCGATTGCCGACAAGGCCATGGTGGTCATCGCGCTGCTGGTGATTACTGGCTATTCCGGTATGAACCCGTGGCTGATCCTGCCTGCCACTGCTATCCTGTTCCGCGAGGTCTTTGTCTCTGGCTTGCGCGAATTTTTGGGCGATACGGCCGGGTTGCTGAAAGTCACGAAGCTGGCGAAATGGAAAACCACTGCGCAAATGACCGCAATCGCGGTGCTGTTTCTGGCCATGGGGCTGGAATATGTGCGCGAAGCGACAACGCTGCGCAGCCATGCGGCCCTGATCGAAACCCTGTCGGAAATCGGTACAGAAGATGTGAATGTCGTGGATCTGGCGCGACAGGGCGGCAATATGGTGTGGAACTTTGGCCTTGCCCTGATCTGGATCGCGGCAGCCCTGACGCTGATCACCGGCTGGGACTATTTCCGCAAAGCGCAACCCTACCTGAAAGACACTCGCCCATGACGCTGGACATCCTTTATTTTGCCTGGGTGCGTGAACGCATCGGCGAGCCACGCGAAACTGTGAGTACCGATGCCACCACTGTCGCTGAGCTGGTCGATGAGCTGCGCGCGCGCGAAGATCGCTATGCATTGGCATTCTCCGACCTGTCCGCCCTGCGCGTGGCGCTTGATCAGGATCTCGCCGATTTTGACGCACCGCTTGCAGGTGTGCGGGAAGTGGCCTTTTTCCCGCCAATGACCGGGGGCTGAAAGTGGATATCCGCGTGCAGGATGCGCCCTTCGATTACGGGCAGGAATGCGCCGGTTTTGGCGCGGATCGCAGCGATATCGGCGCAATCGTCACGTTTTGCGGGATCGTGCGTGACGAGCACAGCACGCTACAAGCGATGCAGATCGAGCATTACCCCGGCATGACCGAACGCGCCTTGCACAAGATCGCGTCCGAGGCGCAGGCGCGCTGGTCCCTGTCGGATTGCCTGATCATCCACCGTTTCGGGCGGCTGAAGCCGGGCGAGAAGATCATGATGGTCGCCACCGCCGCGCGCCACCGCGCCGATGCTTTTGCGGCGGCGGATTTCCTGATGGATTACCTTAAATCCCGCGCGCCGTTCTGGAAGAAAGAGTTTTCAGGCGAGGGCGCCGAATGGGTGGCAGCGAAGGATGCGGATGAGGATGCGCTGAAGCGGTGGTAGGGGCCGCAACCAAATCACGCCAGTGCAGGCAATGATGCGTTGCAGAAAAATGAACAGCATGACATGTGACAAAATGTCAGTGACAGATTTGTCAGTGACTTTAGCTGATTCCTATATGAAAATGGGGCGTCAGCCGAACGTGATTAACCAAGTTTCGCAAAGTGCATCAAATGCTCAACGGTGCAAACCATAACGACGTATCAGAAATTTTCCGTAGCAATCTAACAAGGATGCTGCGGGAGAAAAAGGTTACTGCAGCTGCTCTCTCTCGAGAAGCAGGCCTGAATCTGCGTGCAGTGACCGATATCATTGAGGGGCGGGCTCAGAGCCCTCGGCTGTCAACAATTTATCTACTTTGTAGAGTCCTCGATGTGTCACTGGACGAGATGATCTCTAGCGAGGCCCCGAGGATTGAAGCGGATCATTCAGGCACTCGCATTCATCCTGAAGTCGAGAAATTTCTTTCATCTCTGAGTGAAGAAGAGCAAGAACAGCTTCTAGAGTCAATTCGGAAACTGGCTGGCTACTGGAAGCGATAATCAGCTCGAGAAGCGCATTATCAACTTCACCCCCTTGGTCTACACAAGAGTTTTGCTTCATGGATGCAGTCGTCCCTGACGTGTTACCATGTTACATGTGATATTTCACACCACAGGCAAGTGTTAATGCGGGTTCTTTTCGTATTTTAACGTGTTTTCTGACACTTAACCTTTCATACGAACTACAAATGTGATATTTCACATTTTGTTATGACGTCACTGGAAGGTGTTTACATGAACTGTTCCCGAAAGTCGGTCAGCAGAAGGCTAGGTCCAAAGTGCAAAGGTATAGCCCTTTTGGTGGGCCGCCCTTTGGGTGTTACCTGCACAGACATACGCAACTGGGCATACGACTTTGCCAAGATCAGTGTGATGGGCGTGAGTTTCTGCCCAGACACCCTTAGATGGCTGGAGAAGCTAGATTGCAAACTCGACTTTGCAGTCGTAGACCTCGATCACTTCGCGACGATCAATCAAGCAATTGAGTTATGTCTGGCGTTGCGGCGGCTGCAGCCATCTTGCAAGATTGTTCTTGTTTCTGACGATGTATCACGCGACGACTTTGGATCGGAACGCAAGCCCATCGCAGACGCAACCCTCGTAAAGCCTGTCAGCAGAACGCGCTTCATCGACACGCTTTTATTCATCGGGCCATATGATGAAACCGAAGAAGTGCAGCAACTAAGCTACAGCTTTGGGATACCAACTATCAGCGCAATAGAAAGACGCTAGACTCATCCGAATTTCCCGCGCGCCCTTCTGGAAGAAGGAAGCAACCGCGACAGGCGCGGAATGGGTTGCCGCCAAAGAGGCCGATGAGGATGCGCTGAAGCGGTGGGACACATAAACGCGTACTGAAAAGGCGGCCCCGAAGGGCCGCCTTTTCAAATTCTATGACAATAGCTTCAGCCCTGCGTCGCGCTGGACACATCTACTGACACGCCCGGCCCCATGGAGGAGCTGACAGAGACCTTGCGCAGATAAGCACCTTTTGCGCCGGTGGGCTTCGCCTTTGCGACAGCATCCACAAAGGCGCGCAGGTTTTCAGCCAGCTTGGCCGCGTCAAAGGACGCCTTGCCAATGCCTGCATGCACGATCCCGGCTTTTTCGGCCTTGAACTGCACCTGACCGCCCTTGGCGCTTTCGACAGCCGCCGCGACATCCATCGTCACCGTGCCCACTTTCGGGTTCGGCATCAGGTTGCGCGGACCAAGGATCTTACCCAGACGGCCGACAATCGGCATCATGTCCGGCGTTGCGATGCAACGGTCGAACTCGATCTTGCCGGACTGGATGGTTTCCATCAGGTCTTCGGCGCCTACGATATCCGCGCCCGCAGCGGTCGCTTCATCCGCCTTGGGGCCGCGTGCGAAAACAGCCACGCGCACGGTTTTACCGGTGCCATTGGGCAGGTTGACCACACCGCGGACCATCTGGTCTGCATGGCGCGGATCGACGCCGAGATTCATCGCGACTTCAACCGTTTCGTCGAACTTGGCCGATGCATTTGACTTGATCAGCGCAACAGCGTCTTCGACACTGAGGTTTTCTTTGCCGACAAAGGCTTCGCGGGCGGCCTTGATACGCTTTCCGTGTTTAGCCATGACCTTACCCTTTCACTTCGATGCCGCAGGATTTCGCCGAGCCTGCGATGATTTCCATAGCGCCCTCGATCGTGGTCGCGTTCAGGTCTTTCATCTTGGCTTCTGCGATCTCGCGCACCTGCTTGGTGGTCACAGTGCCCGCGACCTTGCGGCCCGGCAGGTCAGATCCACGCGCGCGGTTACGCTTGCCGACAGGCTTCAGACCCGCTGCGCGCTTCAGGTACCAGGACGCCGGCGGCGTCTTCAGGTCCATCGTGAAGGACTTGTCCTGATAATAAGTGATCACGGTCGGAACGGGTGCGCCTGGTTCCATCTCGGCGGTGCGCGCGTTGAATTCCTTGGTGAACATCATGATGTTGATGCCGCGCTGACCCAGAGCGGGACCGACGGGCGGCGACGGGTTCGCTTTACCCGCCGGAATTTGCAGCTTCAGCTGCCCGATTACTTTCTTGGCCATCTGGCCTCTCCTTCTTCTCACCTCACCCCATTGGCACGCGTGCCGGGGCTTGTTGCGGTTTAGTGGTCAGGCACTCACCGGGCGCGCCCGGCTTTGCCTCCCACGGGGCTTCATTCAGGCGTCTTTCGACACCTGCGTGAATTCCAGGTCGACCGGGGTGGCCCGGCCAAAAATCGACACCATCACCTTCAGGCGGCTGGCAGCATCATCCACTTCTTCAACTGTGCCAGAGAACCCTTCGAACGGGCCGTCATTGACCTTGACCTGTTCGCCGACTTCAAAATGGATCAGCGTGCGCGGGGCTTCTTCGCCTTCCTGCACACGGTTCAGGATCATGTTCACTTCCTCGTCGCGCATGGGCATGGGTTTGCCCTGCGTGCCCAGA
>SKGU01000353.1 GCA_007117255.1 Natronohydrobacter sp.
CGCGCTTATGCTGTTCCTGGCGGGCAGTGCGGCGGCCTTGCTGCTGGCCTGGATTGCCGCTGCGCTGGCACTGTGGTCGCGCGCGCGCCGTCAGGATCAGTCAGACATGGCACAGCCCTGATGGACCAGCGTGCCGCGCTCACTGATGATGCTGAAACGGATATCCGAGCGGTTGATACCTTGGGCCGCATTCGACCTGATCAGCCCATGTCCGACCAGCGTATCGCCCGTGCGCTGCGAGGGAAGTGCACGAACGGCCACGCCCGGCATTTCAATCAGCAGGAATTCCTGCGCGCCTGAGCGTGGAAGATCGAGACTGGCACTCAGCCGCACGCCTTTCTTCTCTGGCGTTATGGTGCAGCTGACAGCGCTCAGCCCGGCATTGCGTGCCGCGCGCGGGCGGCTTTCTAGCGCGGTGGCAATGGCCCTGTCGGGCCTGCCCGCACCAGCAATATCCATTTGCAATGACAGATCGACCGGGATGCAGATGTCATTGCACACGCCAACGCTCAGTATCGCGTCCAGCCTGACGGGCTGACCCGGCTGCGCGGGTGTCACCTCGATGGGTAACATCACTTCCTGCGAATACCCGATGCTGGCGAAACCGGCTTTCAGGTATAGCCGTGGTTCAGGCCACAGAATGCGTGCATTCGCCACATTTTGCGAGCCTGACCAGTCCAGCCGTGGCACCAGTCCGCTTTCGCCCGGATGGCGCCAATAAGTTATCCAGTCTCGCGCCAACCGCATGTGCAGTGCTGCGATATGGGTGCCGGAACCTGTCTGCCATCCAGACCGCATTTGCGTGTCCATGATCTCGGCAAGACGCGGCGCCTGTGCCTGTGCCCCGAAGGGCAAAAGAAATGCGCAAACTGCGAGAATCTGTCTGAATATCTTCATAAGCCCTAATGTCCGCCTTTGAGGCGTAATGGGAAGTCACAAGGCCGCGACTTTTGCGCGTCTGTGTCGGAACTGCGTCTGATCTTGTACCATCGCCCCCTTGGCAAGCCGCGCAATGGCGGTCATGCTGGCGGGGCTTGCAAGGCATGGACCCACATGAACCAACTTACCGGAAAATTCCTGATCGCAATGCCCACAATGCCCGATCCGCGATTCGCGCATTCGGTTGTACTGCTTTGCGCGCATTCCTCTGACGGTGCGATGGGAATTATCGTCAACAAGCCGCTTCCCGATCTGCGCCTCAGCGCGCTTCTGGACAATCTGGAACTTTCGATTGCGCAAACAGACACAGGGCTTGCGGACGGCTTGACCGAAGCGCCGATCCATTTTGGCGGACCTGTCGAAACGGGCCGGGGCTTCGTGCTGCATTCGCCGGATTTCTTCAGCGAAGGCGCGAGTCTGGAAATATCAACCGGGATCGTGCTGAGCACGTCGGTCGAGATTCTGGCAGAAATGGCACGCGGGCAGGGGCCAGCACAGTCGCTTGTGGCGCTGGGCTATGCCGGCTGGGCACCCGACCAGCTTGAGGCCGAGATACAGGCCGGGGGATGGCTGATTGCGGACGCTGGTCCGACAACGCTGTTCAATGCCGATGATGGCGAGAAATGGCACAGCGTGCTCAAGGGGCTTGGCGTCAATCCGCGCCATCTGTCAGGCGCGACAGGTCACGCCTGAGCGTCCACACCCACCAGTGCTGCGGCAAACTCCTCTGGATCGAAGGCTTGCAGATCATCGATTTGCTCGCCCACTCCGATCGCATGGATCGGCAGGCCGAAACGATCGGCCAGCGCGACCAGAACCCCGCCGCGTGCTGTGCCATCCAGCTTGGTCATCACCAGCCCGCTGACATCGGCCAGCTTGCGGAAAATCTCGACCTGATTGAGCGCATTCTGACCCGTCGTCGCATCCAGCACCAGCAGCGTGTTATGCGGTGCATCCGGGTCCAGCTTGCGCAGCACGCGCAGGATTTTGGCCAGCTCCTCCATCAGATCGGCGCGGTTCTGCAATCGCCCGGCCGTATCGATCATTAGCAGATCCACGCCGTCTGCCTTGGCACGCGCCAAGGCGTCATAGGCAAGACTTGCCGGGTCCGAGCCTTCAGGGGCGGTCATGACCGGCACGCCCGCGCGTTGCCCCCAGACCTGCAATTGTTCCACCGCTGCGGCGCGGAACGTATCACCTGCCGCGATCATCACGGATTTTCCGGCCGCGCGGAACTGGCTGGCCAGCTTGCCGATGGTCGTGGTCTTGCCCGCGCCATTCACCCCCACCACCAGCACGACTTGTGGGCGGGCCGAATAAAGCGGCATGGGCTTGGCGACAGGGTCCATGATGCGGGCGATCTCAGCGGCCAGCGCGGTCTTGATCTCTGGCACTGACAATCTGCGCCCGAAGCGGCCTTCGGCCAGATTGGCGCTGACCCGCATCGCAGTCTCGACCCCCATATCGGCCTGAATAAGCAGATCTTCTAGGCTTTCGAGCATTTCGTCATCGAGTACCCGGCGCGGCGCATCCTCGCGCCCCAGCATTCGACCCAAAAGACCGGGTTTTTCCGGTTCTGGCTTCGCGCCTGCAGGGGGGGACGCGGGGGTTATATCCGCGGCCGTCTGTGGGGGCTGGGTTTGCGGCGTTTCTGCACGATCATCGACCAGTGCTTCCAACCCCTCATCCAGTTTCGAGGACGAACGGAACATCCGGTCCTTCAGCTTCTGGAAAAACGACATGGCCCCATCCTTTCGGCTTTTGCCCAGAGCTACCCCATGTCCGCCGCTTTGAAAAGCGCAGCCAGTGCCTGTGGCGATTTGCTTCGCTGTGCACAGGCGCGCGGCGTGGTATATCGCTGTGACCGTGGATGCGAGTTGCCGATATGCTGATCCTGCCCTTTGCCATTGCCGCCGCCGCGCCTGTTGCATTGCTGAGCCTTGGCGCGTTCTGGGGTGATCTGTGGGTATGGGCCGCGCTGGCCTATGTATCGATTCTGGCCTTTGCGGCAGATGAAATGATCACCAGCCGCCTGACGGCAAGCGATCCTGACGCGACCGAAAACGCGGCCAACGCGCTCTCGGTGCTGATCGCGCTGGCGCATTTCGGGCTGATGGCTTGCGGCGTGGCGGCACTATCAGGCGCAACGGGCCTGGGCGCGGTCGAGCGCGTGGCCGTGTTCCTTGGCTTCGGGCTGTATTTCGGACAAGTGAGCATCGCCAACGCGCATGAATTGATCCATCGCAGTCACCGTGGCCTGTTTGCCTTGGGCAAATGGGTGTTCATCTCGCTGCTCTATGGCCATGTCACCACGTCGCACAGGCTGTTGCATCACGCCCATGTTGCGACCCCCAAAGACCCGAATTTCCCGCCGCTGGGAATGTCGTTCTACCGTTA
>SKGU01000138.1 GCA_007117255.1 Natronohydrobacter sp.
CTGCCAGTATGACCCGCCCGCGAACAGCACCAGCAGCAGGATCGCAAACAGGAAACCGGGGATCGCATAGGCCACGATAATCAGGCCAGAGGTGAAGGTGTCAAACCGCGAACCGTCACGCACCGCCTTGCGAATACCCAGCGGGATCGACACCAGATAGGCGATCAGCGTCGACCACAGCCCCAGACTGATCGAGACCGGCAATTTCTCGATCACCAGATCAATCACCGAGATTGAGCGGAAATAGCTCTCGCCAAAGTCAAAGCGGATGTAATTCCACATCATGTGCAGGAACCGCTCGACGGGCGGTTTGTCGAAGCCGAATTCGCGCTCTAGCTGCGCAATGAATTCTGGCGGCAGGCCGCGGGCACCCTGATAGCGCTCATTCTCGACCGCGCCGACATTCACATCAGCTCCGGCCCCGTCAAAGCCGCCAAAGACATTCCCTTGCCCCTCCATCTGGGCAATGACCTGTTCAATCGGGCCACCGGGCACGAATTGCACCAGAAAGAAGTTGATCACCATCACGCCCAGCAGCGTCGGGATGATCAGGGCCAGCCGTCGCGCGATATAAGCGCCCATGCGTTACCTCAATGCCCCGGCGGCGCGCAATTCGTCGAACCTTTCCTGATCGAACCACCAGAAATCCAGTTCACCCGTGGAATATGGCGGGATTTCTTCCGGACGCTGGAACATATCCCAGTATGCAACCCAGACCGTATCGTTAAACCAAGCGGGAATGATGAAATGCTCATAGCGCAGCACCCGGTCCAGCGCCATCAACGCCGCATCGCGGGTTTCGGGGTCCAGCGCATCCAGTGACAGATCGATCACCGCATCCACCAGCGGGCTGCGCAGCCCGGCGGGGTTGAACACATCATCTGCAGCCTCCGACCCAAAGCGCTGGTGCAGACCCGTGCCTGTATCCATGAAGGCTGTATATTGATCAAAGATCATGTCGTAATCGCGGTTACGGCGACGGTCGGTATGCTGCGCCGGATCAATGCGCTGGAACCGCGCATCAATCCCCAGCCCCTGAAGGTTCTGGGTGAAGGTCTCGATAATCGAATCCATCGTCGCCGACCCCGCACTAGAGACCGGGATTTCGATGGTCATGCGCTCGCCAGCGCCATTGCGCAGGACGCCCGCATCATCAACTTCCCAACCTGCCTCTTCCAAAAGCGCACGCGCGCGGCGCAGATTGCGCCGGTCTGTCAGCCGGGCCGGGTCGGACGCATGCGGCATGCGTGCAGGTTCAGTCAGTACCGCCTCCGGGACCAGATCCCCCAGGGATTGCAAAAGTTCCAGCTCCAGCCCTTCGGGTGGGCCATCAGGCTGAAAGCGCGTGCCTTCGGTGAAGGAGGTCCGCTGCTGGAACAAACCATATTGCAGGGTCTCATTCGTCCATTCAAAATTCCAGGCCAGCGTGATCGCGTCGCGGACACGCCTGTCCTGCAAGAACTCGCGCCCCAGATTGAACACGAAGCCAGTCGGCGTCGGTGCAAAACCAGTGGGTAATTCTTCGCGGATCACATGCCCGCGCGTGATGGCAGGAAAATCGTATCCAGTCGCCCACTGGCGCGAGTTGTTCTCGGCGCGGAATGTATATTCACCCGTTTTGAACGCCTCGAACGCAGCCGCACCATCGGCGAAATACTCCACACGGATTTCATCGAAATTATGCCGACCCTGATTGATCGCAAGATCATTGCCCCAGTAATCGGGGTTGCGGCGGTAGGTAATACGGCGGTTCACCTCAAAGCTGTCCAGGGTGTAGGGGCCGGATCCAGGCGATATCTCCATGCGTGATTCGTCCAGCCGCGCACCGGTTTCTTCATACCACGCTTTCGAAAACACCGGCGTAGAGCCCACCTGATCAATCAGCGACCGGCGCGAGATCCCATCCGCGAAGGTGAATTTGACGGTGTGATCGTCCAACGCTTCCGCATTGGTCACGCGCGCACTAACAGCCTGTGCATAGGATGGCAGGCCCTGTTCCAGAAACAGGTTATGCGAAAACACGACGTCATGCGCAGTCAGCGGCGTGCCATCCGAAAAACGCGCTTCGGGGCGCATGTGGAAAATCACCCATTCCTTGGTTTCAGGGTATTCCAGCGAATGCGCCAGCAGGCCGTAGCTTTCGCCATAAGCATCCGCAGGAACCAACCCGCCGCCCATCGGCTCCGACGTTTCCAGCAGGCTTTCATAGATCGATGAAGACATGACCCCCGCGCGGCCGCGCCGCGTGAACGGGTTCATCGAATCGAATGTGCCCTGTGCCGAAATCGAGATGATGCCCCCCTTGGGCGCATCCGGGTTCACATAGCGTAAATGCTCGAAATCCTCTGCGTAGCTCAGATCACCGTAGAAGGAATAGCCATGCGCGCGCACCATGCCATCGTCGCTGTCAGACAGGGCTGGGCTGGCAACTGAGGATGCAACGACAAGTCCGGCTGCGGTGAGAAACGCAAGAAAATCGCGTGGCACGGGCAACTCCTCCTGTTTGCGGCCTCTGTATTCGGGCCTTCGTTCTCTTTATTTAGTGTTTCTGGTGCGCTGTCGACCGCTGCGCAAGAGTTTCGCCCCATGGACAAGGGAATTTGATGGATATGTGAAACAAAAACAGGCCGCCTGACATGCAGACGGCCTGAAAATCATGGCAATCACGACATTCTCAGCTTTCGCTTTCCATATACGCGATCAGATTTGCGCGGTCCTGCACATTTGAAATCCCGCGGAAGTTCATCGACGTGCCCGGAGCGACAGCGCTGGGGTTTTCGATGAATGCGGACAGAATATCCGGCGACCAGACATCACCGGCCTGCGTAAGTGCACCCGAATAGTTGAACCCGTCCACTGCATTGATCTGGCGGTTTACAATGCCATGCAGATACGGGCCGACACCGTTCCGGCCCGCCTCAAGCGCGTGACAGGCACGGCATTGCGACCACAAACGCGACCCGGCCGCCGCGTCAGCAACCTCGAAAGCTTCGTCAAAGGTCAGCTCTGCCACAGGTTCTGCATCCACCTCGTCAGCGCCGGTATCAATGGAAAACGCCTGCGGCGCATTGGCATTGCGCGGCACATAAAGCTCGTTGGCAGCCCAGTTGCCCAGAAGAAAAATCAGCAGCGCGCCACAAAACGCAGCTACAGCCTTGGTGATCACCATCGTGTCAAACATATCGCATTCCCGTCGCCCAGCGAATTTTGGCTTATCTACCCGCTTCCCCTTGTCGGTTTCAAGCGGTAGTTACCGCGACGAAATGCCCATTCGGGCAAATTCAGTCCATTGTGAGCGGAAACATGACAGGTACAATCGCATTTCAAGGAGAAC
>SKGU01000206.1 GCA_007117255.1 Natronohydrobacter sp.
GATGGAAGGTCAGACGCGCCGTAGTGCCGATCAGGGCTTTCAATTCTTCTGCCGATCCGATCCCAGGCACCTGAATCAGAATGCGGTCCGCGCCCTGACGCTGGATTGTCGGCTCGCGCGTACCCGCTTCATCAACACGGCGGCGGATGATTTCCAGTGACAGACGCATGGTGCGCTCATCGGTCGCCAGACGCTCGGCCTCGGAGAGGGTGACGACGATGTCTTCACCTTCGACATGGATATCGAGATCATTTGCCTGACTCAGGCCTGTGATCGATTGCGTAGGCTGCGCCAGTTCGCGCACGAAGGCGGCAGCCTGCTCTGTCGCCCCTGCGGTGCCCACGCGCACGCGCAATTCGCCCGGATCATCGGACGGCATGCGCCGCACAGCCCCAACGATGGCGCGTTCGCTGGCCAGACGGTCGCGCACGGCAGGCCACATACTGTCAATACGGTCAGCATAGACATCAGCCACCCGCACTTCGGCCAGCAAATGCGCGCCACCGCGCAGATCAAGCCCCAGATTGACAAGAAAGGACGGCAGGAAAGACGGCCAGCCTGCATAATCCGCTTCAATCGAGGCATCGGCTTGCCCGATCTCGATCAGGGGTGCCGCGTCATTGTGACGCTCAACCCGGTCATAGAACAGGTTGGGCATCGCGAACAGCAATGCAAGTGCACAGGTTGCCCAGATCAGGACGCGTTTCCACATCGGTATTTGCAGCATCAGAGCAAGGCTCCCGTTATCGGATCAGGACAGGTGCGCGAAACTTACTCTTTCGCTGCGGGTTCAGTCTTGGACAGCACTGTGGCGACGGTCGATTTGATCACCCGGACCTTGACGCCCTCTGCGATCTCAACCTCGATTTCGCCATCTTCCTTGACCTTGACGACCTTGCCGACAATCCCGCCCTGCGTCACCACCTGATCGCCCCGGCGCAGCGCTGACACCATGGCCTGATGTTCCTTCATCTTCTTCTGCTGCGGACGGATCAGAAGGAAATACATGATCACGAAGATCAGAACGAAAGGGATGATCGAAATCAGACCACCGGCAGCACCGGCATCTTGCGCATAGGCAGGCGTGACGAACATGAAAGCTCCTGTATGTTGGCCCGGCAAAGCAGGCATGCGTTCAACCCCCGTTCCGGGAGGCTAATTTGACGCGCACCCTAGTGGCAGGGGCCGCCATTGGCAAGCCAGCAGACTGGCAATCACTGGCGTGGAAAGTCGAAACTGCGTGATCGCCGCACCGCACTTACCAGCGCCCGGCAAGCGCACGCAGCAAAAGCCGACCGCGTTTTGAAAATTCGGACAGCGCAAGGCCGCCATCGCGCACAAGCTGTGGCTGACGCGCCGCAAGGCTCAGGACTGGCCCTGCCTGCCACCCGGCCAGAAGGACCGCGCCCAGATCCCCCGCCACCGTGCCGCGCGCGGCGCGTGCGCGCCTCAGCCGCGTCAACCCGTCGCGGGCCAGCGCGGCGATAGCCTGATCACCTGGGTCGGGCAAGGGGTGATGGCCGCGCGCGGTCAGTTCCGGAACGGCCTGAAACCAGTTGCCAAGGCCCGCAGCAAAGCCCATGTCGCGCACCGGGCCTTGTGCATTCGTGTCAGCGCCCAGCGCAAGTGCCGCCAACCACATCAGATTGCCGCTGGTCGCATCCAGATGCGCGCCAAGTTCCGCCGCATCGGCAAACGGCTCTTTGTAGATATCGCGCCTGCGCGCATCGATCATCGCGCGACCCAGTGCGACCGGCAGCCCTGCCTCGCGCCAGACCACGCTGAGCGGTGCGGCCACTTCATGCGCGCGCGGGGCTTTGCCTTCTGCGATTTCGTCCAGCACATCGGCCCAGAATTGCAGGCGCATCTCGGCGATCATCGGCTCTTGCGTGACCCAAGGGGCACGCGCGATTTCCAGATTGAACGCATAAAGCGGCCAGAGTTTCGCGCGCGCGCCTGAAGATGCGGCCAGTGTGGCCGCATGCCGGTCGGGGTCGCCCAGCCGCACGAACTCTGCCAGATCGCTCATTGGGGGGCGACCACCATCAGTGCATAGGCAATCTCGGACGGGGCTGCGCGCCAGCGGGCGATTTCCGCTTCGGCCTCATCCAGAGCGGCGGCGAGAGCGCCAGTCGCATCGGGGCGCAGCTTTTCGATGCGCTTGGCCATGGGGATGTAATAGGCCTCCCATGCGTCGCCAATCTGCATCTGCTCGCCCAGCACCCGGTAGCCCGCAGCCGCCACCCGCGCGCGAATACCTGCCACATCGGTGATCTGCGGATATTCCGCCCAGAACGCGCGGGCAGCATCGGAAGGTCGCGGCAAAAGGCATGGCTCTGAAAAGGCCACGGCGCCACCTGGGGCCAGCGCCGGACGCCAGGCTTTCAGCCCTTCGGTGACGCCAAGGAAATACAGCGCGCCTGCGCACCAGATCAGATCATATGGGCCTGTCAGATGCGCCATATCGCCCTGGCGCACCTCGACACGATCACCGAAAGGCGCTGTGCGCTGCCGCGCGGCTTCGACGAAATGCGCGATTTTCTCCACCGCCTCGATCCGCGCTTTGGGGCGTTCCTTGGCCAGCGTCACTGTATCTGCGCCGGACCCACAGCCTGCATCGCAAATCCGCGCCTGCGCGGGCGTTGCAGCAACCGACAGCGCCCAACCCAGATCGGCTGCCGCGCCCGGCCCTTCGCGGTTGAGATCACTGTAAAGCGTCAGAAAGGCTTCTTCAGGCGTCAGGTCAGACATGGGCGCACTCCATCGCGCAGGAATTTCCAGTTCACAGCATCGAGCAGCGCCTCGAAACTGGCATCCACTATATTGGGCGAGACGCCCACAGTGGACCAGCGCCGCCCCTGCCCGTCCTCGCTGTCGATAATCACACGGGTCACGGCCTCGGTGCCCCCTTGCGTGATGCGCACCTTGAAATCGACAAGTTTCATATCGTCAATCGCTGATTGATAGGGGCCGAGATCCTTGGCCAGCGCTTTTGACAGCGCATTGACCGGGCCACGGTCATGGCCCTCCGCATCCATCGATTCCGACACCGAGAGCTTCTTCTCATCGCCGATCTTGACCACGACCACGGCCTCGGACAGCGTGACCATCTCGTTATACTTGTTCTTGCGCCGCTCGACAGTGACGCGGTAGCGCTTGACCTCAAAGAAATCCGGCACCTGGCCCAGCGCGCGGCGTGCCAACAGCTCGAAGCTGGCCTGCGCGGAATCGTAGGCATAGCCCTGATCCTCGCGCGTCTTGATCTGCTCAAGAATCGCCCCAAGGCGCGGATCGCCCTTCTCTACCGCGATGCCCATATCTTCCAGCCGCATGC
>SKGU01000369.1 GCA_007117255.1 Natronohydrobacter sp.
AGGCGCGGCAGCAAATCCGCCGCTTCTTCCGGGGATTTACCGCGCAGGAGCGCGCCCAGCGCAGGCGGGTCGGGCAGGTCAAAGACCCAGCCCTGCCCGTCATGCGTGATCTGCAACGCGCTCTGCATCAGGTTACACCTGTCCGGTGATGAAGGCGCGGCGCTCCAGCGGGCGGGCGCGGGTCAGCTTTGGGGCGGCGATCTGCGGGGCGTCGGGCTTCGGCAAGGGCTGCGCGCTGTCTTCCAGCTTTTCCAGCGCCGCCGGGTCAAACAGCCCGACCATGACTGCGCGGGCCACATCGACCGCCTGCATCTGGCTGTTGAAATCACTCATGGGCGAAAACAACGAACACGCCTTGTAGCCGCCCACCTGTTCGCGGGCATTGTGGATGAATTCATACTGGCCGGAAGGAAAACCGATCAGTTCTTTCGCGCCAGCTTGCAAGGCTGTCCAGTTATCCTCTGGCCCGGCCAGCAGCACCAGATTCATGAACCACGGCGCAATCAGCACGCCCAGATAATGCCCGCCCCAGGGCTGGAACCCCACCGCCTGCACATGCAGCGAATGGTTGCACAGCGGCACATCGCGCATCTTGCCATTGTAGATTTCGCGGAAATCGGCCTCAAGCCGCGCGACTGCGGCCTCCATCGCATCCGGCGTCGCACCAGTGTCGCGCAGCACCATGAACTGTTCCGCCGCAGCCCCGCAGCCGGGGCAGGTCCAGTCATGGGGCAGCGCGGTGAATGGCGTGCCGGGGCTGATCTGGCGGGTTTCATCGCCATGCGCGGGGTCATAGACATGCCAGCAGATCTTGCATTCCATGACCGCCGCAGCAGAGATTTTCGCGCCCGCGCCCAGATATGAGCCCTCAAACCGGGGAGTGGTCATGCCATCGCCCTCCGCACTTCGCGAATGCGGTCCGCGCTGTCGGCCATATCCTCTGGCCCCGCAATGGCCACTTCGGGCATCTGCGTGACTTCCCATGTATCCAGGATCAGCGTGTCCGATGAGTTGAAGAACTGCACGCGCCAGACATGGGGCATGGCGCTCGCGGTGATGCGGCAATTGCCATAGCCGCGCGACAGGATCGTGACCGCGCCTTCGCCCATGACCGTTGCCATATGGTCGAGGTCTTCGGGCGTATGCGGCAGAAGCGTCAGATTCACGACATGGATGTCCGCGCCGGGGCGGTAACTCGCAGATTTGTCGGCAAGCTCTGCAAGAAGCGCGGGCGCATTGACGACACCGGGCGCGCGCGGCGCGTCCTGCATGGCGCGGTGGGGCTGGTGGGCGCGCGCAATCGCCAGTTCCGGCACCGAGCCGATTTCCACCAGATCGACACCCGCGCCCTGCAAGACCCAGACGCCGGTAAAGACGCTTTCCTGCACTGCGACCGCTGGCACGCCGCGCAGTTTCATCGACACCTCGCCGTGACCGAGTGTTTCGGCCAGAAGCTTGCGCGCGGGCGGTGCGAGTGTGTCGAGCGCGATCTGCGCGCGGCCCCCTTCGCGGGCGACCAGATCACAAGCCTGCGCGATCTGATCCAGAACGGCCAGTGCGGGTGCGGCGCTGTCCAGATCCTCGATTTCCGGCATATGCGGGACGTAGGTGCGCATACCCGATGGCAGCGCGATATATTCCAGCGTCTCGTCAGTCGATTGCGAACCGGGGCCGAAACCGGCGGGGGGGAGCGTGAAAGGGCTTTGCATGGTCTACACCTCGGTTGTCGCGGTCAGGATCTGGGGGATGCGGGTCATGTAATCGTCCCAGTCGCGGATCTTGGCGATGCCGCCGAGGAAGACTTCGCCATCGTAGAACAGGAAGGACGGGGTTTTCAGCACGCGGGTCGCCTCGCGCAAGGGGGCTTCAATCGCGTCCCCCACCAGCGCGCAATCGAACCGGCCCTGAAAGGCCTGCCGCAGTTCCGGCAGGATCACGGCCGCATCGGCGGTCTCCAAGTTGCGCTTGGCGTCACCCGGAATGAACAGGCAATGCAGACCGGGTTGGGCCAGATGCGCGGCCAATGCGTCAGGCGTGTCAAGCAAGGGCCAGCCGAAGTCTTCGGTCAGGCGGGTCAGAAGCGGGTGGGACATGAGACCTCCTCAGCCAGTGGATTGGCCCGCATCAAGCGCGGCCTGGAGATGGGGGGGAAGCGACGGCGCGCGGGCTTCGAGATCGGCGAAAGCATCGCCAAGCTCGTCACCGGCCATCAGCGCGCGAAGCCCATCGAGCGCCGCCATGATCTGGCGGGCCTCAGCCTCTGAGATGACCTCGCGCGCGCAGCCCAGATGGGTCAGCAGCCATGTGCCGGGGGGGACGTCGCCCACCAGCGACAGATCGACGGTCTCAGACCGCGTGCCATCCGAGCAGTCGGCGGCGATCCCGTCAACGGCCATCACCTGCATGGGGGTTCCGACACACATCTGCGTCAGGCCTTCACAGGGAAAAAACGGTCATCACCAGTGCGGCAGGCTTCGGCCTCGGAAGGGCGGCCTGCCTCATAGGCATCGCGGGTGATCGAGGGGTCGGCCAGATCACCGGTTGCCGTGCGCCCCGGCTGCACATCCACGCCCCAATCGCGCAAGCGGGTCAGCGCGATCTGCACGGCGGGGTCGATCTGTGCGGCGGTCAGCGAGCGCAATCCGCCGCCGTAATCTTCCAACTCAACCGGCTGCACGCCGATCAAGAGCATCTGTTCGGGGCAATAGCCCATCAGTTGCGCGGTGGCGATCACGTCCTGAAAGCCGGTCTGATGCAGGCTCATTTTCTTCGCGCCCATGAAGGCAGGCACCTGATCATTCTCGACGATCTTCATGGTGCCGGGAGGCAGCCCGTAATCAACCGCATCAAAGACGATCAGCGCATCGGCATCTTCCAGAAACGGCAGCAGATAAAGCCCCTGCGTGCCGCCATCCATAAGGTGCACAGTGTCGGGCAATGCCCAGTTTTCGGCCAGATGCTCGATGCAGCGCACGCCGAAGCCTTCATCGGCCCAGAGCACATTGCCGATGCCGAGCACCAGAATACGGGCGGGTGGTATCTGGGCGGGTTGGGTATGGCTGGCCACGGTTTCCTCCATCTTGCCGGGCTGGCTGGTCGCAGGCTTTGCAGCTTGCGCCAGAGACAGGGTATAACTTTCCATGCGGCGCGGATGCAGGTTTTTCGATTTTCCGCATGAATTTATAACAATTTGAAACATATAGGGAAAAGCGGTATTCCATCGCATGCCGCAGCGCAGCAAGGTGATAACTTGCTTTCCGCTCTGCTGATTTTCGATCAATCACTTTGCAGGGGGCGATATGAAAAACGGCCCCGAAGGGC
>SKGU01000384.1 GCA_007117255.1 Natronohydrobacter sp.
ACTCGATCACATCGCGCGTTGTGCCTGCGATGTCGGACGTAATTGCGGCCTCGCGCCCTGCCAACGCATTCAGGAGTGTTGATTTCCCGGCATTGACGGAGCCCACAAGTGCAATCTCAAAGCCGCTCTGAATGCGTTCGCGCGCACCCTGCCCCGCGATCTCGGATCGCAGGTCGCGCAGCACAAGATCCAGCTCGGCAATGATCTGTGCATCGAAATTACCGACGTCTTCTTCTACAAAATCAATCGAGACTTCCACCAAAGCCGCCGCCTTGACCAGATGCGCGCGCCAGCCTGCAACCAGTTTCCCGATCGCACCATCCAGAACGCGCAAAGCTTGCTTGCGCTGGCTTTCGGTCTCGGCTTCTAGAAGGTCACTTAAACCTTCGACTTGGGTAAGGTCCATGACGCCATTTTCCAGCGCGCGCCGCGTGAATTCACCGGGTTCAGCTAGTCGCAGTCCATGATCTTCTGCCAAGCAGGTTTCCAGCGCGGTAATCGTGGCAAGACTGCCATGCACCATGAATTCCACCACATCTTCGCCAGTGAAGCTGGCACCCTTCTGGAACGCCACCACAAGCCCCTGATCCAGCCTTTCGCCAGAGGCATTGCGCAAGACACGCAACCCTGTTTGGCGCGGTGGTGGAAGCACACCCGCTATAGCGTGCGACACATCATGCGCGCGCGGACCAGACAGCCGAAGGACAGCGACACCCGATTTTCCACGGGCCGAGGCCAGTGCAAAAATCGTATCCATGTCAGGCATTCATGGAATCGAAGAAATCACTGTTGGTCTTGGTCTGTTTCAGCTTGGAAATCAGGAATTCTATAGCATCCGTGGTGCCCATCGGGTTCAGGATACGGCGCAGGACGAAGGTTTTCTGAAGGTCGGTTTTCTCGATCAACAGGTCTTCTTTCCGTGTGCCGGATTTCAGAATATCCATGGCCGGGAAGACGCGCTTGTCGGCAACCTTGCGATCCAGCACGATTTCCGAGTTACCTGTACCCTTGAATTCCTCAAAGATCACTTCGTCCATGCGTGATCCGGTGTCAATCAGCGCAGTTGCGATGATGCTGAGCGAGCCGCCTTCTTCGATGTTCCGCGCCGCGCCGAAAAAGCGCTTGGGGCGTTGCAGGGCGTTTGCATCCACACCGCCTGTCAGCACCTTGCCCGACGACGGCACAACCGTATTGAAAGCGCGACCAAGCCGCGTGATCGAATCCAGCAGGATCACCACGTCGCGTTTATGCTCAACAAGGCGCTTGGCTTTCTCGATCACCATTTCAGCGACGGCGACGTGGCGCGTTGCTGGTTCGTCAAAGGTAGAGGCGATGACTTCACCTTTGACCGAGCGCTGCATATCGGTGACTTCTTCCGGGCGCTCGTCAATCAGCAGCACGATCAGATAACATTCTGGGTGGTTCTTGGCGATGCTATGCGCAATGTTCTGAAGCAAAACGGTTTTACCCGTGCGCGGCGGTGCCACGATCAGGGCGCGCTGACCCTTTCCCAGAGGGGCTACAATATCGATAATGCGCGCGGAACGATCCTTGGTCGCAGGATCATTGGTTTCCATCCACAGCCGTTCATTGGGGTAAAGCGGCGTCAGGTTGTCGAAATGGACCTTGTGACGGGCGCGTTCGGGGTCGTCGAAATTGATCTGCGTGACCTTGGTGATGGCGAAGTAACGCTCGTTCTCGGCCGGGGCCTGAATCACCCCTTCAATCGTGTCACCAGTACGCAGCGAATACTGACGGATCACATCGGGCGACACATAGATATCATCGGGGCCTGGCAGATAGTTGGCTTCGGGCGCGCGCAGGAAACCGAACCCGTCTTGCAGCACTTCGATCACACCTTCGCCGGAAATGACCCAGCCTTCTTCAGCGCGTTCCTTCAGGATCGAGAACATCATCTCGCCCTTGCGCATGGATGGCGCGTTCTCGATATCCAGCTCTTCGGCCATAGCCAGCAGTTCAGCGGGGCTTTTGGCTTTCAGATCAGCGAGATTGAGGGTTTCTTCTGCTTCTGGACGGTCTTCGATCAAAGTATCGGGCATGCATAGATCCTGCTGACCCGGCAATAACCGGGCGTCGGGCGTGACAGTTTGGCGTGAGGCGCATCCCGCCGGACGGCAGGGCTACGCTGCGCATACGTCTTTTAAGGGTCGAAGTCAATCCAGCGCTAGAACTTGACCACAACAGACAACACGATCAGCACCATCATGACCGTCGGAACTTCGTTCATCATGCGATAATCACGTCCGCTCAGGGTGTTGCCGCCTTCGGCGAAAATCCGACGGCGACGGGCGCACCACATGTGAAACCATGTCATACCGATCAGTCCAACGAATTTACTGTAGGGCCAGACAGCATCCCAGGCGACCACGCCGGGGATAGACACCATGGCAAGCCCTGTCACCCATGCCACGATCATTGCGGGGTTCATGATGACCCGTAACAGCTTTTCTTCCATTGTCTGGAACACCTCACCCATGCCTTCGGTGGTTTGGCGTTCAACGTGATAGACGAACAGCCGTGGCAGGTAGAAAAGTCCGGCCATCCAGCTGATCACCGCCATGATGTGCAGTGCTTTGATCCAGAGGTAGAAATCACCAAGCATGAGACGCCTTTCTGTGTCTTTGTCTTCTTAAATAAAGAAAAGAAGATTTGAAATGATGTTGTTAGTAGGGCCTGTGGATATGGGGATAAGTTTTTTGACAACAGGTTTATCCACAGGCGAAATGTTCCAACTTGATACCAGCAGTAAAAAAAATCTTATTTATTTCAATAGCATAATTTAGAACATAACGGGAATATGACAGAATCTGATGTTATGCCCTTTGGTTTTGCACAGCACGGCTATCCCATGTTTTCCCTTGTGGAGGGTGCCCGTGTAAAACTTGCGTCAGGGCATGCAACATGGCAGCACTGCCCAACGGTGTGGACATCCGCATCTTGTCACCTCACTTATTCCGCGCGTTTCACACAGGGTTGTCCACATGGTGCTTGTTCTTGCGTCCGGTTCGGTTGTGCGTCGTCAGTTATTGGAGCGCGCGGGCGTTGCGCTGGATGTGCAGATAGCACGGGTCGATGAAGCGGCCATTCGTGCTGCACTTCTGGCCGAAGACGCGTCGCCGCGCGATATTGCTGACGCGCTGGCTGAAAGCAAAGCGCGCAAGATTGCCGGGCGCATGCCGGATCGCTTGGTATTGGGTTGTGATCAGATTCTGGCGGTGAAGGGCCAGATTCTGGAGAAACCGCCAAGCCTTGAGGCGGCGCGCATGCAACTGGGCAAATTGCGTGGTGTGACGCATCAAT
>SKGU01000272.1 GCA_007117255.1 Natronohydrobacter sp.
TCGGGTCACGTTTTATGAGGTGATAAATGGAACTCATTCTGGCGCTGGTGGTGCTGTTGGTGCTCATCGTATTGATGGGCCTGAAAATCGTGCCCCAATCCGAGAACTACGTCATCACCCGTCTGGGGGCCTATCACCGCACGCTTGACGCGGGTGTGAATATCATCGTGCCCTTCCTCGACCGGGTTCATTCCAAAGTGCCGGTCAATGATCAGGTCCTCAACGATATCTCGCTTGAGGTTGTCTCTGCCGATAACGTGGTCTTTGGCGCCCAGCTTCTGGTCGTCTACCGGATCGAAAACCCCGAAGCCGCGGTGTTCCGCGTGAACAAGATCGACGACCTGGTCATCGGGCTGGTGCAATCGCTGGTGCGTTCGGAACTTGGCAAGGTCGAACTGGACGCCGTGCAGTCGGATCGCGGATCGCTGAATGTCGCGCTTCTGGAAGCACTGGAAGACGCGGGCAAGACCTACGGCATTCGCATTTCGCGCTCGGAAATCACAGATGTCAAACTGAATGAGACCACACAGAAAGCCATGGCCGAAGTTCTGGCCGCTGAACGCGAACGCCGCGCCGCGATCACACGCGCCGAAGGGGTGCGCCGCGCGACCGAGTTGAACGCCGATGCAGAACTCTATGAGGCGCAGCGCCGTGCAGACGGAATTCTGGCCATTGCGCGCGCGAATGCGGAATCCAACCGCGTGATCGCCGATTCGCTGGTTGGCGACAATGCCCGCGAAGCGCTGGTCTTCCAGACCGCCCGCATGCAGGTCGAGGCACTGGAAGGTCTGTCAAAATCCGACAATGCCAAGCTGATCATGCTGCCGGGCGGGCCGTCCAATGCCTTCCGCGAAGCCGCCGCGATCCTGAAGGAAATGTAAGCTGATGGACCTGTTCGCACTGCCAGACTGGATCATCTGGGGCATCATTGCCGTTGGGCTGCTGGTGGTCGAGATGGTGACGACAATCTACGTCGCCTTGGGCTTCGCTGTCGCCGCCGCGATCGTTGGATTGGTCGTCTATGTCATGCCCGGCCTGCATGTGTTCATACAGGGGCTGATCTGGGCCACCCTCGGTCTGGCGGTCTGGCTGGCCCTGTCGCGCTGGAACCGCCAGCGCCACAAATCACGCCCTGACATCAATGATTTCGACTCGCTCGATTCTCTGACTGCGGAAGAGCGCGCGCATCGCCGTAAAGACCCGAAAGCCTGATAACGCGCCCGCCTGTATCGTCAGACGCCGTACAGTCCTTCATAGATCGGGGTCAGCGTTTCCGTGTCAAAAAGCGACGAAACGGAAGTACCCTTCCAGGTGTTCAGAATTCCCTGTGTGAACATCGGGGCTGTGGGCACGATGCGGATATTTGGCGCGGCGAGCACGGCTTCTGTCGGTTCAATCGAATCGGTGATCACAAGTGATTTCATCACCGAATTGGTGATCCGCTCCACCGCCGGGCCAGACAACACGCCATGGGTGATATAGCTGTGCACCTCGGTCGCGCCTGCTTCGACCAGCACTTCGGCGGCTTTGCACAATGTCCCGGCAGTGTCGCAGATATCGTCCACGATAATGCAGATCTTGTTCTGCACTTCCCCGATGACCGTCATTTCGGCAATCTCGCCCGGCTTCTCGCGGCGCTTGTCCACAATCGCCAGCGCGCAGCCGACCCGCTTGGCCAATTCGCGTGCGCGCGCCACGCCGCCCACATCCGGCGACACGATGGTCACATCTTCCAGACGCCCCTTGAAGTGATGCTTCACATCCAGTGCAAAGACAGGCGCGGCATAAAGGTTATCCACTGGAATATCGAAAAAGCCCTGAATCTGGGCCGCATGCAGATCCAGCGTCAGAATACGTTCGATCCCGGCCTGCGCGATCATATTGGCGACCAGCTTGGCGGAAATCGGTGTGCGGGCCTTGGTGCGACGATCTTGACGCGCATAGCCAAAATACGGGATCACCGCCGTGATGCGTGATGCAGAAGAGCGTTTCAACGCATCGGTGATGATCAACAACTCCATCAGATGATCATTCGCCGGTTTCGAGGTGGACTGGATAATGAACATATCCTCGCCGCGGACATTTTCATAAACCTCGACAAAGACCTCGCCATCATTGAAACGTTCAACGCGAGCATCCACAAGCGACACGGACATGCCGCGATGTAGCGACATCCGGCGCGCAATTGCTTTTGCCAGCGGAACATTTGAATTGCCAGCAATCAACTTGGGTTCAGAGCGTTCAATCATCGGGCTGTCCTTGAGGATTCGCGTGAGTTGACACCGCTTACCACCCCGCTACGGTCTTGCAAACTGTCTGACCGCCCCAAAAGGACGCCCAATGACCCGTATTGACTACTATCTCAGCCCTGTTTCGCCATGGACACACATGGCGGGCCTGCGCCCTGCCCGGATTGCCGCGGCAGCCGGGGTGGATTTGCACTACAAACCCGTAGACCCTGCGGCCTTGTTTCAACGCACAGGCGGGCTGATGCTGGCCGATCGCCATGACAGCCGCAAAGCCTACCGCTTGCAAGAGCTGGCGCGATGGGCGCAGCGACTGGACATACCGCTGAACCTGCAGCCTGCGTTTTTCCCAACCAACCCCGCCCCTGCCTCTTATGCGATAATCGCTGCGCAGCAAAAAGGCGGCGGCGACATGGCCGCCCTCGTGACCGGTCTGACCCGCGCCTGCTGGGAAGAAGACCGCAACATCGCCGAAGATGATGTCATCCGCGAATGCCTTGTCGCCGCCGGTTTCGATGGCGGACTGGCATTTTCGGGCATGTTGCAAGGCGCGGAAATCTACCCCCGCAATCTGGAAGATGCCGTGGCCGAGGGCGTTTTTGGCGTGCCCTTCTTCAAGGTTGGCGAGGCCGCTTTCTGGGGGCAGGACCGGCTCGATTTCCTAGCCGAACATCTTGGCGTCACCGCCTGACCACGAAAAGCAAAAGGCCCCGCATCACGGGGCCTTTGCGCCAGATTGTCATATCAGGTCAGGCTGCTTCAGCTTCTGCTGCTGCAGCCGCATTGCGCCGCTCGCTTTCTTCACGCGATAGCGCGACCGAGGTGCGCACACCCTTGGCCACAAATTCCATCAACCCAGCGACAACGCGCTCGTTCGGGTCAATCCCAGCACAGCTCAGCACTTCACGCCCATCGCGCGAACGCGCCCAGCGGGCAATCTGCTCAGGGCCATTGCCGTATTTCTTGTCATCGGCAATCGCATCATCAAGGGCAGCCAGCACAACAGCCGCAAACAGCTTGCGGGCGCGCGCGCCTTGTTCATGCGTGAAGGCCGTTCCATCCGCTGCATCAA
>SKGU01000237.1 GCA_007117255.1 Natronohydrobacter sp.
AGGCTTGAGTTATGACCCTTCGCAATATTGCGATCATCGCGCATGTAGACCACGGCAAGACCACATTGGTGGACGAGCTTCTGAAACAATCCGGCGCATTCCGTGAAAATCAGGCGACATCTGAGCGCATGATGGACAGCAATGATCTGGAGCGCGAGCGCGGGATCACGATTCTGGCCAAGGCCACATCCGTCGAGTGGAAAGACACCCGCATCAATATCGTCGACACACCCGGCCACGCCGATTTCGGCGGCGAGGTCGAGCGCATTCTGTCGATGGTCGATGGTGTCGTCCTGTTGGTCGATGCTGCCGAAGGCCCGATGCCACAGACGAAATTCGTGACCTCGAAAGCGTTGGCTCTGGGCCTGCGCCCGATTGTGGTACTCAACAAGGTCGACAAGCCCGCAGCTGATGCAGATAATGCACTTGATCTGGTATTCGATCTTTTCGCCAATCTGGGCGCAAGCGACGAACAGCTTGATTTTCCTGTCCTTTACGCCTCCGGCATCAATGGCTGGGCTGATACGGAACTGGACGGCCCGCGCAAGGATATGTCGGCGCTGTTCGATCTGGTGGTCAAGCATGTGCCCGCGCCTGCGCAGGTCGCCGCGCGCGCGGAACCTTTCCGCATGCTGGCCACAACCCTTTCGGCAGACCCCTATCTGGGCCGCATCCTGACTGGCCGCGTCGAATCCGGCACCCTGAAAGCGGGCGAGACGATCAAGGCGCTGTCGCGCGATGGCGACAAGATCGAGCAGTTCCGCGTGAGCAAGGTTCTGGCTTTCCGCGGCCTTGGGCAACAGCCCATCGATGCCGCGGAAGCGGGTGATATTGTCACGCTGGCGGGTATGACCAAAGCCACCGTGGCCGATACGCTCTGCGCGCTGGATGTTGACACCGCCCTGCCCGCACAGCCCATCGACCCGCCCACCATCTCTGTGACCTTCGGCATCAATGATTCGCCGCTGGCGGGCCGTGACGGCTCGAAGGTGCAATCCCGCGTGATCCGCGAGCGCCTGATGCGCGAAGCGGAGCTGAATGTCGCCATCAAGGTCAGTGACACACCGGGCGGCGAAGCATTCGAAGTGGCCGGGCGTGGCGAATTGCAAATGGGTGTTCTGATCGAGAACATGCGCCGCGAAGGATTTGAACTGTCGATCTCGCGCCCGCGCGTTCTGATGCGCAACGAAGACGGTCAGCGACTGGAGCCGATCGAGGAAGCCACGATTGACGTGGATGACGAATATACCGGAACTGTGATCGAGAAGCTGACTGGCCCGCGTCGGGGCGAGTTGGTCGAGATGAAACCCGCAGGTGCTGGCAAGACACGGATCATCGCGCATGTGCCTTCGCGCGGGTTGATCGGCTATCACGGCGAATTCCTGACCGATACCCGCGGCACGGGCGTTCTGAACCGCGTCTTCCACGACTGGGCCCCCTACAAGGGCACGATTCCGGGCCGCCGCGAAGGTGTGCTGATTTCCATGGAAGACGGGACCGCTGTGGCCTATGCGCTGTGGAATCTGGAAGATCGTGGCCGCATGTTCATTAACCCACAGGACCCGGTTTATCAGGGCATGATCATCGGCGAGCATTCGCGTGACAACGATCTGGAAGTGAATCCGCTCAAGGGCAAGAAACTGACCAACGTGCGGGCCTCCGGCACTGATGACGCGGTCAAATTGACGCCGCCAACGATCATGTCGCTGGAACAGG
This sequence comes from Natronohydrobacter sp., assembly GCA_007117255.1. Lineage (GTDB taxonomy): Bacteria > Pseudomonadota > Alphaproteobacteria > Rhodobacterales > Rhodobacteraceae > Roseinatronobacter. The sequence continues at coordinate 1,717 of SKGU01000237.1, forward strand.
CGATTGCATATATTGACGATGACGAACTGGTCGAGGTGACGCCTAGCGCGATCCGGCTGCGCAAACGCTTTCTGGACCCGCATGAGCGCAAACGTCAGGCCAAAGCCAGCGCATAAGACAAAAAAGACCCCGCCGTCAAGCGGGGTCTTTTTTGAAGCGTCGTCGGAAGGCCAAGCAGCGGGCACACGATGCATGGGCCTGCAACCATCACATCATTGATCAACTATCATTCATCCAAAGAATAGCAAACAGCTTGAAGTTTGTTGCCGTCAGGATCGCGAACATAGGCCGCGTAATAGTTGTCACCGTAATGCGGCCGCGGACCTGGCTTCCCCGCACAGCTACCACCCAAGCGAAGCGCGGTTTCGTGAAAACTGTGAACCGTCTGCTTCGTTTCCGCGACAAAGGCAATATGCGTGCCGTTCCCCGATGTGGCAGGACGTCCATCTTCCGGCGGGTAAAGATAAATCGTCGGCATTCCGTCTTTTTCATAGGCTGGCGGTTTGTCTGGCGGCTTTGGCAAACGCTCAAAACCAAGGACACCAAGTACACCGTCATAAAAGCGGCCGGCGCGTTCCGTGTTGTTGGTCCCAAGGGTGATATGACTGATATTGGACACGCGCCCCCCCCCTCGCTTGACTTGCGAAAGGAATAAACCATGAACGCCGGGCCATAAAGCGTTTTCCGGCTGTTCGTCCAGCATGAGCGCAAAGATCCTCAACGGACCCTTCCTTATTCTATCAACGCCCCCACAGCATCCCAGATCAGCTTCGCGCCCACCAGCGCAATCATTCCATACATCAACGGATAGAATACCTCTGCCCGCATACGCTTGATGATCCACGCCCCGAACAAGGTTGAGATCACAGCCAACGGCAACATGGCCAGCGCCGAGATCAACACCACCTGGTCGAACTGCCCAAGCGCAGCATAAGGGCCAAGCTTGATGACATTCACCACGGCAAAGAAAATCACACTCGTGCCAGTATAAATCTTCGGATCAAAACGCAGCGGTAATACATAGACCTGAAACGGCGGTCCGCCCGCATGGGCCACGAAACTCGTGAACCCGGCCCCGATCCCCCAGAAGCCCCCGCGCCAGCGCGACTGCCCGCGCGCCGCACCGCCCGACCGTGCCAGCGCCATGCGCGCCACAAAACCCAGGGCAACCACCCCGACCATCAATCGGACCACGGCTTCCGATGTATAGGCGGCGGTCGCCCAACCCAGCGCGATGCCGACCACCGCACCGGGCAACAGATGCCACAGGGTTGCGCGGTCAAACCAGCCCCGCCATGTCCACAAGCTGACCCCGTCCATCATCAGCAGGATCGGCAATAACAGCGCGGCGGCCTGCACGGGTGACATCACCAGCGACAGGATCGGCACCCCCATCAGCGCAAACGCGCCCCCAAGCCCGCCCTTGGACAAGCCCACAAGAAAGACCGCGACAAGCGCCGCGGTCAAAGTAGGCAAATCGCCAAACAGGGTCAGATCGGCCAGCGCCTGCATCAGCCGACGCGGTAATTCGGGCTTTCGCGGGTGATCTGCACATCATGCACATGGCTTTCCTTCAGCCCGGCATTGGTGATGCGCA
>SKGU01000260.1 GCA_007117255.1 Natronohydrobacter sp.
CACGAGATTTCGGGGATCTGAACTTCAATGTCGGGCAGACCAGCTCAGTGAAGCGCGTTTGCGAGTGAAGAACTCGCCCAGCATGCCCAGAAAAAGCACAACCATTCCAAAATAGATCGCATACATCGGCGATGTGTGCAGAGGGTTATAGTTGATGAAAGCATATCCACGGGCCTGATCGATGCTTTGAAACAGCGGGTTCCACATGAAGTAGTGCAGATAGGCTTCCGGCAGAGAATTCGCGAGAAAGAACTTGCCTGAAGCGACCATGTTGATCCGTGTGATCAGCATGGTCAGCAAGCGGCTGATGCCCGGCACCCATGGTTTCAACGCATAAAGTACGACCCCGATGGACAGCCCGGCAAACCAGACCGCCAACAACATGCCAAAGGCCGCCACAGGTTGATAAATCTCGATGGGCGTCCAGATGGCATGATAGAGGAAAAGCACGACCATCACGGTGAGCACCTGAATATACAGCTCCCCAAGAGCTGCGCCGCCAATCGCGACAATTGCATTCATGGGGCGGTGTTTCATCATGGCCGATGTTGGCCCTTCAGCCCCGGCGACCTGTGAGATCACCTTGACATGCGCCATGAACAGGAAAACCCCGCTCATCAGATAGATCAGCGTATCACCCCGGATTGCAGCAGATCGCATACCCGCAAAGATGAAGATCATCATGAAAACCGCGATCAGCATGACGGTTTGCAGGATGTTCAAAAGCAGTCCGATGATCGCGTTGCCGTGGTTCTTGCGCACATTACGCACGGCCTGATGGAAGATCAGCTCCAGTGTTTGAATCACGACCAACCAGCCGGGGGTGCGATCGGGCGAACTTAGCATATCACGGCTTTCATCTTGTGACCCCTTTGTGCTTACGATATGCCCACTAGCGCAAAGATAGGCTTTAAGCCGCATTGTATCAATCCAGTGTGTGGCAGCTTGCCCTTGACGATCACTGTTTAGACGAGGTTTTTCCATGGCAGGTTCTGATTTCACGCAAATTGAAATTGTTCTGCGCCGCCTTGCGTTGCAAGCAGGGAGAGCGATCATGGAAATCTATGAACGCCCTGATTTCGAAGTGCGTCTGAAAGGCGATGCCAGCCCGCTGACCGAAGCGGATGAAGCCGCAGACCGTCTGATCAGTGCTGGCCTTCGCGCCGCATTCCCCGATATTGCGCTGGTCACAGAAGAACAGGCCGAAAGCCACGGCGTGCAGGCGGATAAGTTCTTTATTGTTGACCCGTTGGATGGGACCAAGGAATTCATTCAGCGTCGTGGGGATTTCACAGTCAATATCGCACTTGTGCAAGATGGCGTGCCGATACGCGGCGTGGTCTATGCGCCGGCCAAGGGGCGAATGTTCTATACCACTGCCGATGGCCGCGCGGTCGAAGAGCAGGGACCATTTGACCCAGAGACACCGGGGGTGCTGGCCCCGATGCAGATGCGCGCTCCGGATATGGCCGCGCTGGTCGTCGTAGCGTCCAAGTCCCACCGTGATCAGGCCACTGATGATTATATCGCACGCTATAGCGTCGCCGATATGCGCAGCGCCGGGTCTTCGCTGAAATTCTGTCTGTTGGCGGCGGGTGAGGCGGATCTTTATCCGCGTTTGGGCCGCACAATGGAATGGGACACGGCTGCTGGTCATGCCGTTTTGCAAGCCGCCGGGGGAGAGGTGCTGGACTTCGACACGCACACCCCTTTGCTGTATGGCAAACCGGGCTACGGCAATCCGTTCTTTATCGCGCGCCATCCGCAGATCGCGCTTGTCTGACGCAACTCTGAGTTTGCAACCCGCGCGTGTGCCTTCCCCAAAATGACCGCGCAATGGCCGGGCTTCTTCGGTTTTCCAACGCGTTCTTGCCACAATTCAAGGGTTATTAAGGCCCATGCGGTAGAAAGCCGCTTTATGAGGTTGGTAAGGAGCAGACAATGAAACGCAAGGTCACAAAAGCCGTTTTTCCTGTAGCTGGTATGGGCACCCGTTTTTTGCCCGCCACGAAATCCGTTCCGAAAGAGATTATGACATTGGTGGATCGTCCGCTGATCCAGTATGCGATTGATGAAGCGCGCGCGGCAGGGATCACGGAGTTCATTTTTGTTACTTCGCGCGGCAAAGGCGCTCTTGAAGATTACTTTGACCGGGCCCCCGAATTGGAAGCAAGCCTGAAAGCCAAAGGCAAGACAGAAATTCTGGACCTGCTTCTTGAAACGAATATGGACAGCGGCGCGATTGCCTATGTCCGCCAGAATCAGGCGCTGGGTCTGGGCCATGCAGTCTGGTGCGCGCGCCACCTGATCGGGGATGAGCCTTTCGCGGTTCTTCTGCCAGACGATGTGATCGCGGCCGAAAAGCCTTGCCTTGCACAGATGGTCGATGCCTATGCTGAAACCGGCGGCAACATGATCGCCGCGATGGAAGTCGCCCCAGAGCGTGCCTCCAGTTACGGGATCATGGATGTGCCCCCATCAATCGGGCGAGTTCTGCCGATGCAGGGCATGGTCGAAAAGCCAGCGCCCGGTACGCAACCTTCGAACCTGGCTGCAATTGGCCGATATATCTTGTCGCCGGACGTGATGCGCCATCTGGGCGAAGTCAAACCGGGTGTTGGGGGTGAAATCCAGCTCACCGATGCGATTGCGCGCGAGATCGAAGAAAAGCGCAATGTTTACGGCTTCCGGTTTGATGGGCAGCGCTATGATTGCGGATCAAAAGCGGGCTTTTTGCAAGCCACGGTGGCATTTGGTCTGGCGCGGCCAGAGCTGAGCACGGAACTGTCAAACTTCCTTATCGATATGGTCGCACAGCGACAGGCTGCAGAATAACTCAGAGTGACAGGACGGGGGCGCAGGATAGCGCCCCTTTTCGCATGCGGGCTTGCGATTTCGGGGTGTCTGCGGTCTTGTGAAGGCTGTTGGCGAGATAGAGAACCTGCATGTTTACCCCGCTTCCCATAGCGCAAGATCGCTGGTTTGACTTCCGCATGCGTTGGAAGCGGCGGCGCCTGCGTGCGCGCGCTATTCTCAAAGCGCGCGAATTGCGTTTGTTGCGGCGCGGGCGCTGGGGCAGGGGAGATATCCTGCTATTCTGCACCCTGCGCAATGAAGCGGAGCGGATCGACTGGTTTTTGCAACATTACCGTCGGCTTGGCGTGCAGCATTTTATTTTCATCGATATACCTTGCTCACCCCAAAACCCGAAATTTCTCGTTTGTGACGACCCTGAAGTTGTCTGACACTTGGCTGCGGAAAGCTTTCCATTCCTTGGGCAAGGTTTCTCGAAAGAACCTGAG
>SKGU01000382.1 GCA_007117255.1 Natronohydrobacter sp.
AGTGGCAGCAGCTCGGTCCGCCTATTTCATTTGTGCCCGGAAGTGTCGGGCATGACAACAAAAAGGACCGCCGGGCAGTGGCACGCAGGTTCAGAAGCACATACCACCAGAAGGTGGATGGGAAGGGCCGCGTGTCGGTCCCGGCTTCGTTTCGGCGAGTCATTGAGGAAGGTGACCCAGACTGGAGCGCCGGCCAGCGCCCGAATTTCATCATCGTGTTCGGTCTGAAATTTCAGAAGCGTCTGGATTGCTTCACGCTGAACGCAATGGAAACCATCGATTCCAGTATTGATGCCATGCCGCCCGGTTCGCCGGAGCGCAAGAAGCTAGAGCGTGTCTATCACGCCCATTCCATCGAAGCCCAGATTGACGAGGACGGTCGCATCATCCTGCCGCAATCCCTGCGCGACAAGCTGGACCTGATCCCCGATGAAAAAGCGCGTTTTGTTGGCATGAATGACCATTTTCAGGTCTGGAAAAACGAGACTTATGAAGGTCTCTACGGCGCGGATGACGAAGACGAGGATGAAGACCTCGACCCTGATTTCGATATGCGGGTTTTGTTCTCTGCGGCCAAGCGACCCAATGGCGAGGCATGATGCAGGACGCGGCTTCCCCCCCGCATATTCCGGTTCTGCTGCAACCGATTCTGGAGCATCTGTCCCCGATCCGCGGTATCTGGCTTGATGGCACGCTGGGCGCAGGCGGCTACGCGCGTGCGCTGCTGGATGCGGGGGCTGATCAGCTGATCGGGGTGGATCGTGACCCTCTTGCGCTGGATATGGCGCGGGATTGGGGCGCAAAATATGATGGCAGGTTGCGGCTGGTGGCGGGCAATTTTGCCGAACTTGACCAACATGCTGGTGGCGCGCTGGATGGTGTCGTGCTGGATCTGGGTGTTTCGTCGATGCAGATTGATGAGGCCGAGCGCGGCTTTTCCTTCGCCAAGGACGGGCCGCTGGATATGCGCATGTCTCAAAGTGGCCCATCGGCGCATGATCTGGTCAATTCTGCCAGCGAAGAAGACCTTGCCGATATCCTCTATCATTTCGGTGAGGAACGCGCGTCGCGTCGGATCGCACGAGCCATAGGTCGCGCGCGTGCTGATGGCCCGATTGATAGCACGCTTCAACTGGCTGCGATCGTCGCAAGCTGTCTGCCGCGCCCCAAGCCCGGCCAAAGCAATCCGGCCACGCGCAGTTTTCAGGCGCTGCGGATTGCCGTGAATGCTGAATTTGACGCTCTTGTCGCTGGTCTGGAAGCGGCGGAACGCGCTCTTCGGCCCGGTGGCAAGCTGGCTGTAGTCAGCTTTCATTCGATGGAGGACCGGGTCGTGAAACGATTTCTGGCCGCGCGCTCAGGGCAGGGCGGCGGGACCAACCGCTATGCGCCCGATGCCCCGGCCGAAGCCCCGCGGTTCAAGCTGATTGCACGCAGCGGTATTGCCGCCGATGAGACCGAACTTGCGCAGAACCCGCGCGCGCGCTCGGCCCGTCTGCGGATGGCGGAACGGCTGGAAGCGCCCGCTGCGCCCGTGGATCACAAAGCGCTGGGCCTGCCCGCGCTGGCACTGACAAAAAGAAGGTCATGATGCGATGAGAAGTCTGCTGTATCTATGCACGGCGCTGGGTGTCATCGCCCTTGCCGCATGGGCTTACCGTGAAAACCATATGACCCAGCAGGCCATGAACGAGCGCCGCGCACTGGAACGCGAGATTGCGACACTGAGCGAGGCCATAAGCATCCAGAAGGCCGAATGGGCCTATCTGAACCGACCCGACCGTCTGCGTGATCTGGTCGATGTGAATTTCGCCACACTAAAGCTGGTGCCGATCACTGCCGCGCATTTTGGCGAGATTGGTCAGGTCGTGTATCCGCTGCCCGTATCCCGCGCAGATATTTCCGACAGTATCGAGGTTTATGGCGCTGTCGAGCATCTCTTCGCGCCCGCCGATCCATTGCCCACCGATCTTGAGGAGCAATTGCCATGATCCGCACCCCCCTGCGCCCTTTGGCACGCGTGCTCAAGGCCCGTGCGAGTGGTGAGAACCCAGATCACATCGAGCAGGAAAACCGCCGTTTGCGCCGAGAGGCCGAACGCGACCAGGCGCGTAGTCGCGCCGAGGGGCGACTGATCGCTCTGGCGCTGATCTTTGTTTCGGCATTCGTGGTTCTGGGCGCGCGCATGGGCCTGTTGGCCGCTACCACCCCGGTCGAGCTGTCGCGCGGGGCGCTTGAAGATATCTCCAGTGCACGGGCAGACATAGTTGATCGTCATGGCCGCGTTTTGGCCACCAATCTGGCCACGCATGCGCTTTACGCGGAGACGCGGCGGATGGTCGAGCCTGTGCGCGCCGCGCATGAGTTGGCGCGAATCTTTCCCGAAATTGACGCTGACAGGATGGCGGCGCGGTTCACCGATCAGAATCGCCGCTTCATTTGGGTCAGGACGCGTCTGTCGCCTGAACAGATGCAGGCTGTGCATGATATAGGCGAGCCGGGTCTGATGTTCGGCCCGCGCGAGATGCGGCTTTATCCGAATGGGCGCATGGCGGCGCATGTTCTGGGCGGCGCAAGCTTTGGCCAGCAAGGCGTGCGCGCGGCAGAAGTGATTGGCGTGGCAGGCATCGAGATGTATTTCGAGGAACGCTTGCGCGCACCGGAACAGATCGACACGCCTTTGCAGCTATCGCTTGACCTGACTGTTCAGTCCGCAGTGACTGAAGTGCTGGAGGGCGGCAAACTGATGCTGAATGCACGCGGGGCGACCGCAGTGCTGATGGATGTCCACACTGGCGAGGTGATCAGCCTTGTCTCCTTGCCCGATTTCGACCCCAACAACCGCCCCGCCCCCCCGACCGAGGGGGAACCGGCTGACAGCCCGCTGTTCAACCGCGCGGTGCAGGGATATTATGAGCTTGGCTCGGTGATGAAGGCTTTTGCCGTGGCGCAGGGGTTGGAATCGGGTCAGGTGACGCCTGACACCATGATCGACACGCGCGGCCCGCTGACATTCGGGCGGTTCCGCATCCGCGATTTCCGCAATTATGGCCCGCAATTGTCGGTCAAGGATGTGATGGTGAAATCCTCGAATATCGGCACTGCGCGGATCATGCAGCCTATCGGCGCGGCAGCGCAGCAGGAGTTCTTGCGCAAATTCGGGTTTCTGGACCCGATGCCGCTGGAACTGGTAGAAGCCGCGCGCGCGCGGCCTCTGTTGCCGCCGCGTTGGTCTGAACTGTCCGTGATGACCATTTCCTACGGTCATGGTCTGTCCACCAGCCCGCTGGCATTGGCAGCC
>SKGU01000245.1 GCA_007117255.1 Natronohydrobacter sp.
CCTATCTGGGCCTCAACCCACCGGGCTTTGCGGCGCAGGTGGTGGCACTGGCCTTCGGTCTGGCGGCGGCATCGCTGTTCCCGGCCATCATGATGGGCATCTTCTCGAAGAAGATGAACTCCACAGGGGCGATTGCAGGTATGATCGTGGGTCTTGGCTCAACGGTTCTGTATATCTTCACCTATCTGGGCTGGTTCTTCATCCCCGGTACCAACATGCTGGCAAACACGCCTGACAACTGGCTGTTCGGTATCTCGCCGCTGAGCTTCGGCGCGGTTGGCGCGGCGCTCAACTTCATCGCAGCGTTCATCGTGATGAAGATGTCGGCTCCGGTTCCTGCCGAGATCGAAGAGCTGGTGGAATCGATCCGCGTGCCGAAAGGTGCAGGCGCGGCTGTCGATCACTGATCTGGCTCAAAGACTTTGGCCTGTCCCCATGCTACGGGGGCAGGCTGCCCGACTTCCGGGCGCGTGCAATCGGGATCGAATTGATATGGCTGATGTTGCCCCCAAGGTTCTGGACTTTCTGCAAAGCGTCCACCCCTATGATACACTGCCGCAGGACGAGCTGGCGCGGGTCGCCAGTTGCTTCGACCGCAGTGAGGTGCCCGCGGGCACGGTCATCTATTCCGAAGGTGATCCGATCACCGGCGTTTGGCTGGTGAAATCGGGCAGCGTAGAAGTGACCGATGGCAATGGCGCGCTGGTCTCGATTCTGAGCCCGCGCAACAGTTTTGGCGAACGTGGTCTGCTGCGTGAGGGGCGCGCGGTGACAACCGCGACAGCCACAAGCGACTCGGTGCTGCTGTGCCTGCCGGGTGCTGAGCTGCGCCACCTGATTGCGAATTTTCCCGCCTTCGAGCGTTTCTTTACGCGTGGTTCACCATCTGGCGGGAAACTGGGGCGTCAGAATGATCTGGCAACTTTAAAAGTCGCGGATCTGATGGCGCGCAAGCCGATCAGCGCGACCGAACAGACAACGGCGCAGGATGCGGCGAAGATGATGCGTGACAAGCACATCTCATGTGTGCCTGTCGTGGATGGCGAGCGTCTGGTGGGCATTGTCACCACACGCGATCTGTCAGGCCGGGTGCTGGCTGAAGGACGCGGTCCAGACACCCTTCTGTCTGAGGTGATGACCCGTGAGCCGTTGTCGCTGTCGCCGCAGTCGCTTGGCTCGGATATTCTGCATATGATGCTGGAACACCGCATTGGTCATTTGCCTGTTGTGCGCGATGGCAAGCTTCTGGGCATGATCACCCAGACGGACCTGACGCGGTTTCAGGCGATCAGTTCCGGCCAGCTTGTGCGCGATGCGTCTGTGGCAGAAACCTATGCGGATCTGGCTCATGTGACCGAAGCAATCCCGCAATTGCTTTTGCAGCTTGTCGGCGCGCATAACGCGCATGAAGTGGTCACACGGCTGATTACGGATATCGCCGATACGGTCACACGCAGGCTTTTGAAATTGGCAGAAGCGAAACTTGGCCCACCGCCGGTGCCGTATCTGTGGGCGGCCTGCGGGTCGCAGGGGCGTCAGGAGCAGACGGGCGTTAGCGATCAGGATAACTGCATTATCATTGATGATGCCGTGACCCCCGATGACATGCCTTATTTTACTGATCTGGCGCGTTTTGTGTCCGACGGGCTGGACGCTACTGGCTATTTCTATTGTCCCGGCGACATGATGGCGACCAATCCACGCTGGTGTCAGCCTGCAAAAGTGTGGCGGCGGTATTTTCAGGGATGGATCAACACGCCTTCGCCGGAAGCGCAGATGCTGGCTTCGGTGATGTTTGATCTGCGCCCCATCGGGGGGCAGGTCAGCCTGTTCCGCGATTTGCAGGAGGAAACGCTGCAAAAGGCCAGCAAGAATTCGATATTCGTGGCGCATATGATTTCGAATTCGATCAAGCATGCGCCGCCGCTGGGCTTGTTGCGCGGCTTTGCGACCATACGTTCTGGCGAATACAAGAACCATGTAGACATGAAACTGGGTGGTGTGGTGCCGATCACCGATCTGGCGCGTGTCTATGCGCTGCGGGGGCGGATTTCGGCAGCCAATACCCGCGCGCGCTTGCTTGCGGCGGAAGAACAGGGGATTATTTCGGTCTCTGGCGCGCGCGATCTGATCGAAGCCTATGATCTGATCGCCAATCTGCGGCTGGAAAATCAGGCCAACCTGGTGCGGATGGGCCGAAAACCTGACAATTTTCTTGCGCCTTCCGACCTGTCGGATTTCGAGCGCAGCCACCTGCGCGACGCCTTTGTCGTCGTGCGTACAATGCAATCTGCTGTCGGGCAGCTTGTGGGAACCCTCGGATAAAGGACGACACGCGCGATGCTCATGGAATTTCTGGCAGTTATTGTTGCGGGATTTGGCGGTGGCGGTACTGCCGTGATCCTGCGCCGCCTCAGCGGGCGGCGCCTGCCGGAATGGCTGACCCCTGCGGGCACTGCGGCGGGGATGCTGGCGATGGTTATCTATCTGGAGTATTCCTGGGCACCGCGCTACGAGGCCGGGTTGCCGGATGATATCATTGTTGTCAGCAAGAATCAGCATGCGTCATGGCTACGCCCATGGACCTATGCCAAACCGCTGACAAATCGACTGATAGCTGTGGATAACCGTATTCGTCAGCGCAACAGCAAGAACCCCGACCTGGTTTTGACAGGGGTTATCTTGCAGGAGCGCTGGGCGCTGACCATGGGGTTTCAGTCCATGTTCGACTGCGCCAACGCCCGTCGGGCGGATCTGACTGAAGGCACAATCATGGGAGAGGATGGCATTCCGCAAGCTGCGGAATGGTACTCGCTTGCGCCTGATGATCCGTTCTTGAGAGTTGCATGTGAAGGAGGAGCACATGGAGGAAACGTCACCGAAGGCTGAAATCCTCGTGGTCGAGGATGAAGACAATATCGCCATTGCGCTCAACTATCTTCTGACGCGCGAGGGCTACAACCAGACACGGCTTGCGACCGGCGCTGGTGCGGTGGACACGATCCGCGAACGCAAACCAGATCTGGTGCTGCTGGATGTCATGCTGCCCGAAGTTTCGGGCTATGAGATTTGCCAGAGCGTCCGGGCAGACCCGGAATGCGATGGTGTGCGCATCCTGATGATGACTGCGCGCGGCTCTGCCATGGAGCGGCGCAAGGGGCTGGCCATGGGGGCGGACGGGTTCATCTCGAAACCGTTTGAGTTGAAGGAGTTGCGTGAGGAGGTTCGCAAGATCCTGTCAGGTGACGTCGGGGCGGTGCCGCAGATCGGGATTGCGGATGCTTGATCGTCTTAGCCTGCGCCTGCGTATACTGTTGTTCTTTGTCGCGCTTGCATTGGGTGCTTTTGCTGCCATTGCGCTGGGCGGCTGGTTGGTTCTGTCGCGTCTGGATATGCCCGATCTTCTTGGACCGATGGTGCAGGCCGGGCTGCTTGGGGGCTTTCTGATCCTGTTTCTGGTTACAGGGGTATGGTATCTTTTCGACGCCAATGTCGCCCGCGCAATCGATACACTGGCCAATGCGATCCGAACCCGCGCGCAGACAGATGTGAATGACGATATTGCGACGGAACGCGAGCGCGCGAAATATCTGGGCGATCTGGCTCCGGCGGCAGCGGCAATCACCAAGTCACTGGCCGCCACCCGTTCGGCGCTGGCGGAGTCGGTTGCGCGCGAAACCTCGCGGCTGTCCGCCGAGAAATCCCGTTTGGAAAAACTGCTCGCCGATGTTCCGGTTGCGGTGGTATTGTGCAATGCCGATTACCAGCTTGCGTTTTACAACGGGCAAGCGGTGACTGTTCTGGGGGCAGGGGGTGCGCCCGGTCTGGACCGTAACCTGCTGGATTATCTGCGCGAAGGTCCGGTGCGCCATGCCTATGAGCGACTGAGTAAGCTCAATGACCCTGAAGCCGCGTCTGACCTGATCTGTGCGACGACTGGTTCTGGACGGCTGCTACAGGGGCGGATGCGCGTGCTGCGCCGCACTGACGCAACCCGCCGCCCCGGTTTCGTGCTCACCTTGCGCGATGTGACGGCCGATCTGGCCGCCCATGCGTCGCGCGAGGCGTTGCTGGCCGAAGTGTTCGACCGTGTGCGCAGACCGGCTGCTAACCTTCAGACCGTGATTGGCGTGATGTCTGAAAATGCCGACGCTGACCCGAGCGAAGAGCTGAGCCGCGCCATGTTGTCGGAAATTCAGACCTTAAGCGCGGCCATCACTGAACTTGGCGCGCGCTATGATGCAGGGCGCAGCGATTGGCGTCCGCAGGGCCAGATCCGCGCAGGGGATCTGATGGACGGAATCAGCGCGCAGTTTGACGCGCTTGGCCTGTCGCTGGACACCGAAGGCCCCGACCTGATGTTGACCTGCGACGGCTTCGAGCTTGCGCTGTTTTTTCGCTGGCTGGGCGAGAAATTGTCGGATGCAGGCCATGCCCGCGCCTTTCGCCTGCGTCTTGCCGAGGAAACCGGGCCAGGGGCCGTGTTCGATCTCTTGTGGCAAGGCACCCCGCTGCCTGTGGGGGAATTTGATGCATGGCTTGTCGAACCGTTGGATGCCGACATCCCTGATCTGACCCCGCGCGCTGTGCTGAACGCGCATGCAACTGAATCCTGGACAGAAACGCAGCCCGATGGCTGGGCCTCTGTGCGTCTGCCCATACCGAATGCGCGCCGTGCCACCCGTCGCCCCGCACCGATTGAACGCGAAGTGGTCTATGATTTCGAGTTGCTCTCGAAAGAGCGCAATGCCGGAGTTCTGGAAACCCCGCTGGAAGACCTGATTTATGTTGTGTTCGACACGGAAACCACGGGTCTTACGCCGTCCAAGGACGAAATCGTCCAGATTGCCGCCGTGAGGGTGGTCAATGGCCGCCGTGTGCGGCGCGAAGTGTTCGACACGCTGGTGGACCCGCAGCGCCCGATCCCGCAAAGCTCGACCGATGTGCATGGTATCACCGAAGACATGGTCAAGGGTGCGCCCACTATTGCGGAAGCTGGAAAGCGCTTTCATGAATTCGCGCGCGGGGCTGTGCTGATTGCGCATAACGCGCCCTTTGACATGGAATTCCTGCGTCGCCATGAAAAAGGTATCGGCGCGAGTTTCGACCATCCTGTTCTGGATACGGTTCTGCTGTCAGCCGTAGTCTATGGCCAGTTGGAACAACACTCGCTGGATGCGCTGACCGCGCGGCTGGGTATCACCATCCCCGAAGAAGCCCGCCATACAGCCATTGGCGATACGGTGGCCACTGCAGATGCATTTCTCAAGCTGATGCCGATGCTTCAGGCACGGGGCTTGCGTACATTTGGCGATGTTCTGGGTGAAGTGCGCCGCCATGGCCGTTTGCTCAAGGATCTGAATTAAGGCGTTGTTTCGGCCTACCGCCTTAACGGGTGCTTAACCAAACTGTGCGATCTTGTGACAATCCGGTTTTGCGCAAGGGGTCTGTAAATGGCACAGGCGATGTTGTTGGGAATTACCATTGTCGTGACAGCCAGCCTGATTGTCCTTGGGTCACTTGCGATATTTGCAGGGTTATGGCGCGGGGGCGGACGGGCGGACCTTGTCGGGCCGGTCGCCGACAATGATGCGGTCTTCATCTTGCGCGATGGTCAGGTAATCGATTGCTCTGATGCTGGTCGCAAGCTTCTCAACTCGCTTGACGGCGGTGCGAGTATCGGGGGCAATCCAGCCGACTGGATTATGCTGCAGCGCTATCTGAGCCAGCATTTCCCGGATCTGGATCAGGCGCTTGCAGCGCTGCCTCAAAAGGCACAGGTGGAACTTGGATCTGCCACAGAACGCGGGTTGGTGCTGACGGTGCGACTTCACAAGGGGCTGATGCGGCTGCACCTGAATGACACCTCTGCCGAGGGGGCCTTGCTGGCGATTGACCGGCTTAGTTTCGATGCCTTGCATGCGGAACTGACAACCTTGCGCGCCTTTGCCCGTCACAGCCCGACCCTTGTCTGGAAAACGGATGCGCAGGGTCAGGTGATCTGGGCAAATACCAGTTATATCCGCTGCTTGCAGCAAAGCGACAGCGCGAAGGCTGATCTGACTTGGCCCTTGCCCGCGTTGTTTGATATCCCGGCGCATTCGAATGAGGCGCGGATATCCTGTATGCGCGACGAAACGGTTCATTGGTTCGCTTATCGCCATGCGTCTGACGGCGATGACAGCCTGCATTTCGCGACGGCGATTGATGATACAGTGCAGTCAGAAGCAGCCCGCCATCAAACCTTGCAGACCCTGACGCGCACTTTCGCGTCTCTGCCTATCGGTCTTGCGCTGTTTGATGCAGATCGTCGCCTACAGGTGTTCAATCCGGCATTGGTTGATCTGACAGGCATGGACCCGATTTTTCTGGCGGCCCGGCCTGATTTTGAACAGATCCTATATGCGTTGCGCGAGAAACGCATGCTGCCCGAACCAAAGGATTTCAAGGATTGGCGGCGCGAGATTATCGAGATGGAGAAGGCTGCAGAATCCGGGGAATATGCCGAAGAATGGTGCCTTGACGGGGGGCGCACGTTTCACGTATCGGGCCGTCCGCAACCGAATGGTGCGATCGCGCTTTTCATCGAAGATGTGACCACAGAAGCAGCGCTGACACGCAGCTTCCGCAGCGAGATCGAAACCGTGCACAAGGTGCTGGATGGCCTGACCGAAGGGATCGCGGTGTTCAGCATGTCGGGGCAGACGTTGCTGGCAAATGATGCTTATGTCGGCCTGTGGCAGGATGACCCCTGCGGTCAACTGTCGGATGCCGGTCTGGGGCAGGCGATCGGGCTATGGTCAGAACGCTGTGAACCGACGACATTCTGGTCGCGCCTGGCTGAATTTGTTGTGCAAGCAGAGGCATTGGATGAAATCACCGGCTCTGCGACAATGCGCGGTGGCATGCCCTTGGCGTTGCGGGCGCGGCGATTGTCTGGTGGTACGATCATGGTGGTGTTCCAGCCGATGAGTGTACAGTCTTGGTCACGCCGACCTGAACGCACGGCCGGGGGTGAATTGATCCGCAGCCCGGATCTGGCCGCGCCCGCGCGAGACCTTGCGCGAATGGGCAGCCCGACCGAGATGAGCATGGTGCAAGATAGTGCGCGAAAGCCCCGTTCGGCGCGACATTCGGGCAACCGTATCCGGGCCTGAGGGGGCGACCCATGCGACAATCCTCACCAGTTTGGCAGACCTGACAGCCCCACCACGCCGATCACATGAATAGCCGTACGATTACATGCGCAGGTGACACTTGCAGGGGCTAAGGCTGCCAAGACCGAATGACGGTTTTCCAGCTTCATATCTGCGGTTGTGCCCGCTTGAAAACGTTTTGCCCGGTCCCGCGCGGCCAATCCCGCTGTGGAAAGGGATGTTCCGCAGGTCATGACTGGTTGATGGGCCTGTAGCCTCAAGACGGCTCGTAAGGGGCTGGCGGCCAGGTGGAAGTCATGGCACATTCATGCCATGCAGCACGGTTTCTCGTTGAGCTTTTCCTCGCAGTCGCCTGATCAGACTGCCGCACTTGCCGCGCGACTTGGCGCCAGCCTTCATCCGGGGGATGTGCTGTTATTGGATGGTCCGGTCGGCGCAGGTAAAAGTCATTTTTGCCGCGCCCTTATCCAGTCACGTTTGGCGGCCTTGAACCTGCATGAGGATGTTCCCTCGCCCAGTTTTACGCTTGTGCAGACATATGATGTTGGCCCCGTCGAGATATGGCATGCCGATCTCTATCGGTTGACAGACCCGCAAGAGATATTTGAACTGGGGCTGGAAGATGCGTTCGAGAATGCGATTTGTCTGGTGGAATGGTCCGAACGATTGGGTGATGCGCGTCCGCATGATGCGCTGCATCTATGCCTGACGCCCGGCACGGGGCCGGATGCGCGGCAGCTGGAATTCACCGGCGGGCTTGCATGGCAGGCGCGACTTGCATCCGTGCTGGCCGCAGTGTGACGGCGCAGTATGTTCGACACTGACCCAAGCCCCCCCCGTTTGTTCGCGCTGCCTTCTGGCGTCAATTTTCCTGTAGCTCTTGCCGATGGCCTTGCGCAGCGCTTGGCACCATTGCCGCCCGAAGAGCGCGCCCGCGTGACTGTTCTTGTCAATTCTGCCCGAATGCGCACGCGCCTGCGCACCGCGTTGATTGCACAAGGGGCTGCGATCCTGCCGCGGTTACGGTTAATCACGGACCCGTTGATCTTTGACGGTGCGGCAGAACACCCGCCCTCTGTCCCACCCTTGCGGCGCAGGCTGGAGCTTGCGCAACTGATTGACCGTTTGCTGCAAGCCAGCCCTGATCTGGCCCCGCGCAGTGCCATTTATGACTTGTCGGACAGTCTGGCGCGACTGTTTGCGGAAATGCAGGCCGAGGGCGTGCCATTCGAGCGGCTGCGTGATCTCGATGTCAGCCGCCATTCCGGTCATTGGGCGCGCGCGCTGGCTTTTATCACCCTGGCCGAACAGGTGATACGCCGTGACAGCCCCGATCACGAAGGACGCCTGCGCGTGCAGGCCGAAGCGCTGATCACGCGCTGGGGCAGCGTCGCGCCGCAAGATCCGATCATCATCGCAGGCTCAACCGGATCGCGCGGGACAACGGCGCTGCTGATGCAGGCGGTCGCGCGGCTGCCCATGGGCGCGGTGGTGGTGCCGGGCTTTGATTTCGACATGCCCGCCGCGACATGGGCGATTTTGCCGAATGGGGCCGCGCCGGAAGATCATCCGCAATACCGCTATCACCGCTTGCTGGAGGCGCTGGAGCTTGCGCCTGCAGAGGTGCGGCGCTGGACTGAAACTGCCCCGCCCGCACCTGCGCGCAATGCGCTGGTTTCGCTGGCGTTACGTCCGGCGCCCGTGACTGATCAATGGATGCAGGACGGCCCGAAACTGCGCGATCTGCCACAGGCCTGTGCCGAATTGACCCTGCTTGAGGCCCCGTCAGCGCGCATGGAAGCGCTTGCCATCGCGTTGCGGCTGCGACAGGCGGTGGAGACCGGGCAAAGCGCGGCCCTGATCACGCCGGATCGAGATCTGACCCGCCGTGTCACGGCGGCGCTGGACGGCTGGCGTATCACGCCGGATGACAGTGCCGGTCGTCCACTGGCACTGTCCGCGCCGGGACGTTTCCTGCGGCATGTGGCGGCGCTGATGGCGCAGCGGCTGGACGGGCAGGCGCTTCTGACCGTCCTGAAACACCCGCTGACCCATAGCGCGGGGGATCGTGGCCCGCATCTGCTGCACACGCGCGATCTTGAATTGCGCATTCGTCGCCGGAATGTCGCGTATCCCGATGCGGATTTTCTACGCGCGTTCGGGGAAGCAAGTGATTGTAAAGACTGGGTAGAATGGTTGATCAACACGCTGCCGCAGGCCCCGAACCCCGCGCCGCGTCCGCTGTCAGAGCTTGTCGCCGAGCATCTGGATTTGGCCGAAGGCTTGGCGCAGGGGCCTGACAGTACGCAGCAGAGCGAGTTGTGGCAGGCCGCGGCTGGGGCCAAGGCGCAAAGCGCCATGGCTGATCTTGCGCATGAGGCGGGGCATGGTGGCGCGCTCAGCCCGCGTGACTATGACGCCTTTGTCACCGCCTATATTCAGGGCTTTGAGGTGCGCGAGCCTGTTGCCGCGCATCCCGGCATCATGATCTGGGGCACATTGGAGGCGCGTGTTCAGGGTGCGGATCTGGTGATCCTTGCAGGGCTGAATGAGGGTATCTGGCCGAAAGCACCTGATCCCGACCCCTGGCTGAACCGCCGGATGCGCGCCGATGCGGGGTTGTTGTTGCCGGAGCGTCAGATCGGGCTGTCGGCGCATGACTTCCAGCAGGCTATCGGCGCGCGTGAGGTGATCTTGTCGCGCGCCGTGCGTGACAGCGAAGCGCAGACTGTGCCCTCGCGCTGGCTGAACCGGCTGACGAACCTGCTCAAAGGCTTGCCAGAGCAGGGGGCGGCTGCGCTTGACGCAATGCGTGCGCGCGGCGATCACTGGTTGGCTCTTGCGCAGGGGTTTGAGGCGAAGGCGGACCATCTGCCGCATGATCCGCGCGCGGAGCGACCTGCGCCGGCGCCGCCTGTTGCAGCACGCCCGCGCAAACTGCCGGTCACGGCGGTCAATCGTCTTATCCGCGACCCGTATGAGACCTATGCGAAATATGTGTTGGGTTTGCGCAAGCTGAACCCGCTGCACCCCTCGCCGGATGCGCTGTTGCGCGGGACAGTGCTGCACAAGGTGCTAGAGGCGTTTACCAAAGCGCCGCTTGAGGCCGATCCCTTTGCGCAGCTCATGCGCATGTCGAACGAGGTTCTGGCGCGCGAAGTGCCTTGGCCTGCGGCGCGCGCGCTTTGGCAGGCCCGGATGGGGCGGGCGGCGCAGGCGTTCTTGCAGTTCCATCTCGATCAGCCGGGCCGCGCGTTGATGCTGGAAGAAGAGGGCGCATTGGCATTGCGTGACCCGGCCTTCACCCTGACGGCAAAGCCCGACCGCATTGACGAATGGCCCGATGGGCGCATCCATATCATCGATTACAAGACCGGCACCCCCCCGACCAAAACCCAGCAAAAGCATTTCGACAAACAGCTTTTGTTGCAGGCCATGATGGCCGAAGAAGCCGCTTTTGAAGCGCTGGGCCTGCGCGACGTGGCGCGGATCACCTATCTGGGTCTAGGCAACCGGCCCAAGCCCGAAGTGACCGAAATTACACCCGCAATCGTGGCACAGACCCGTGAGGAGTTTGAGCGCCTGATCCGCGCCTATCTGACCCCCGACAAAGGGTTTCCGGCGCGGCGTTATCTGCTGAAAGAACAAGAATCGTCAGATTACGATCACCTGTCGCGCTTTGGCGAATGGGTGATGCAGGATGCGCCGGTTGTGTTGCCCGTGGGGGACCATGATGCAGTTTGACGAGGCGACACTGGCGCAGAACCGCGCGTCCAGCCCAATCGATTCGACATGGCTTTCTGCCAATGCAGGATCGGGCAAGACCAAGGTGCTGACGGATCGTGTTGCGCGGCTGTTGTTGCGCGGGGTCGAGCCGCAGCGCATCTTGTGCCTGACCTATACCAAGGCGGCGGCCAGCGAGATGCAGAACCGCCTGTTCAAACTCTTGGGCGAATGGGCGATGCTGCCGGAAACGGAATTGCGCACGGCGCTGTCACGGATTGATGAAACCCCCAGTGGTGGGTTGGCGGAGGCGCGCCGCCTGTTCGCGCGCGCGATCGAAGCGCCGGGCGGGTTGAAAATCCAAACGATTCATTCCTTTTGCGCGTCGCTGTTGCGCCGCTTTCCGCTGGAAGCGGGATTGTCGCCCGCCTTCAGCGAAATGGATGATCGCTCGGCCCGTGCCTTGCGCGCCGAAGTGCTGGATGATCTGGCCGTTGGGCCGGAGCGTGGCGCGCTCGACAGTCTGGCAGCGGTGTTCACCGGCGCGGATCTGGATGCGCTGTTGATGGAGCTTTGCGGCAAGGCGCAGGCATTTGATGGGCCATTTCCGCAAGCGGACTTGCTCGATGCGCTGGACCTGCCGGAAGGGTTTGACGAAGGCGCGCTTCTGGCGGACGTGTTTCTGGGCAGTGAATTTGCACTGTTTGACCAGATACTACCCTATCTGCAAGCGGGCAGCGTGACCGATGCCAAGAACGCCGAAAAGCTGCGCGCGATTGCGCAGGGCGCGCCCGATCTTGACGCGCTTGAGGCGCTGGAAGGGCTGTTTCTGACTGGCGCGGGCGCGAAAGAGCCGTTTACCGCAAAAATCGGCAGCGTCCCGACCAAGGCCACGCAAAAAGCCATAGGCGCGCTGATTGATCCGCTGAACCAGTTGATGGCACGGGTCGAACAAGCGCGCGCACGGCGTCTGGCCTTCGCCTGCTACCAGCGCAGTGCGGCCTTGCATCACTTTGCGCGCGCGTTCCTGCCGGCCTATGCACGCGCAAAAGCGGCGCGCGGCTGGCTGGATTTCGACGATCTGATCGCGCGGGCGGGCCAGTTGCTGACCGACCCGTCGGTCGCGCAATGGGTGCTGTTCAAACTTGATGGGGGCGTTGATCATATTCTGGTCGATGAGGCACAGGATACCTCGCCCGGTCAGTGGCAGGTGATCGAGCAACTGGCGCAGGAATTCAC
>SKGU01000083.1 GCA_007117255.1 Natronohydrobacter sp.
CATCCAGCCGCCCTGCAACCGCATCCAGCCGCACAAGATCGCCGTCGCGCAGTTTCGCCAGCGGCCCACCCTTGGCCGCTTCCGGCGCAACATGGATCGCCGCAGGCACCTTGCCCGACGCGCCCGACATGCGCCCGTCTGTCACCAGTGCCACTTTCAGCCCACGATCCTGCAAGACCGACAGAACCGGCGTCAGTGAATGCAGTTCCGGCATGCCATTCGCGGCCGGTCCCTGAAAGCGCACCACAACAATCGTATCCTCGGTAATCTCGCCCGCCTGAAAGGCGGCCTTGACGCTGCCCTGATCGTGGAAAACCCGCGCCCGCGCCTCGATCACATGGCGTGCGGGATCCACAGCAGAGGTCTTGATCACCCCCTGCCCCAGATTGCCCGACAATTGCCGCAAGCCCCCTGTGTTCTGGAACGGATCACGCGCGGGCCGCAAAATCCGGTCATTCTGCGTTTCACCTGCGCCATCTTCCCAGACCAGCGCGCCATCTTTCAGTTTCGGCTCCTGCGCATAGCGCCTCAGCCCGTCACCCGCGATTGTGCTGACATCGTCATGCAGCAACCCCGCATCCAGCAATTCGCCGATCATGTAGCCAAGCCCGCCTGCCGCATGGAAATGATTCACATCCGCCAGACCATTGGGATAGACCTTGGCCATCAAGGGCACCAGTTCCGAGATATCAGCGAAATCTTCCAGCGTCAGCTCGATCCCGGCCGCCCGCGCCATCGCAGGCAGATGCAGCACCAGATTGGTCGAGCCGCCTGTCGCCATCAGCCCCACGATCCCGTTCACGAAAGCGCGCTCGTCCAGCACTTGCCCCGCCGGGCGGTAATCATTGCCCTGTGCGGTGATGGCCAGCGCGCGTTCGGTCGCAGCCACAGTCAGCGCCTCGCGCAGGGGCGTGCCGGGATTGACGAAAGCGCTGCCCGGCATGTGCAGGCCCATGAATTCCATCAGCATCTGGTTCGTGTTGGCCGTGCCGTAAAACGTGCAGGTGCCGGGGCCATGATAGCTGGCCATTTCGGCCTTCATCAATTCCTCGCGCCCAATCTCGCCTTGGGCAAAGCGCTGGCGCACTTTCGACTTTTCGTCATTGGGCAAGCCAGAGGTCATCGGTCCTGCTGGAATGAACACAGACGGCACATGACCGAAAGTCGCCGCCGCGATCACCAGACCGGGAACGATCTTGTCGCAGACCCCCAGCCAGACAGCCGCATCAAAACAGTTATGCGACATCGCCACGCCCGCCGAGAGCGCAATCACATCGCGTGAAAACAGCGACAACTCCATCCCCGGCTGGCCCTGCGTAACCCCGTCGCACATGGCGGGCACACCGCCTGCCACCTGCGCCGTGCCGCCTGCATTGCGCGCCGCACGGCGGATGATGTCGGGGTATCGCTCGAACGGTTGATGCGCGGACAGCATGTCATTATAGGCGGTCACGATCCCAAGATTGGGCGCGCGTCCGCCTGCCAGCGTGTCCTTGTCCTCGCCCATCGCCGCGTAGGCATGGGCCTGATTGCCACAGGACAGATGCGCACGCACGACGCCCGCATCCGCTGCTGCCCGCATCCGGTCAAGATAGGCGCTGCGCCGCGCCTGCGAGCGTGTCTTGATGCGGTCTGTGACAGCTTCCAGTCCGGGGTTGAGGGGCATGGGGGTCTCCTTCGTCCTGCGAGGCGGGAATCATCTTGCCCTCATATAGGCAGTTAGCGCTAACATTTCAATTCACTTAACGAAGCCCCCTCAGCCATGCATCTTTCGCATGGCGGGGCTTCGCTTTTGTCACTCGCATTGCTGCACTGCGGCAACTATCTACACGCCGTAATCGAAACGGAGCTATGAGCCATGTTTGACCAAAACACCCAACCCGTCGTGATCGACGTCCTTCAGATCGAAGCCGAAGCGCGCCGCATGCGTGCACAAGTCATTGCGGATGGGTTTGCGACCCTGAAGGCAAAACTTGCGGCCCTGTTTGCCGCAAGCACCGAAGCCAAGGCACAGGCCTAAGAACGGACGGGGCTTTCCAAAACCCCGCGCCTCGCATATGGCACAGGGCAGCTGCGACAAAGGACTGCCCGCCATGCAAGAACTTCCCGTCATACGACTGATGCCCAAGGCCGAAGCCCGCGCCATCCGGCACGGCTTCCCTTGGGTTTTCGCCAATGAGCTGGTGACAGACCGGCGCACACGGGCGCTGGCACCCGGCACCTTCGCCATTCTGGAAGATGCAGACCGCCGCCCGATGGGCGTGGTGACGGTCAATCCTGCCTCGAAGATCATCGCGCGCATGATGGATCGCAACCCCGATTCAGTGATCGATGCTGACTGGATCGCCACAAGGCTGGGTCGCGCGCTGGCGCATCGCGCGCGCACGCATGATGCCCCCTTCTACCGCCTGATCCACGCCGAAGCCGATGGTCTGCCCGGTGTCGTCATCGACCGCTTTGGCGATGCAGCGGTGATTCAGCCCAATGCGGCATGGGCAGAGACCCATTTCGATCTACTGGTCGAAGCCCTGCAAGCGGTTACGGGCGTCACCACCATTGTGAAAAACGGCTCTGGGCGCGCGCGCGTGCTCGAAGGACTGACGGAAGAAACCGCGCTGCACTCTGGCACCCTGAGCGGGCCTGTGCCAGTGCCGATGAACGGCGCGACCTATATGGCCGATCTCTTGGGCGGACAGAAAACGGGTCTGTTTTTCGATCAACGCCCCAACCATGCCTTTGCCGCTGGCTTGGCCAAGGATGCGCGCGTGCTCGATGTGTTCAGCCATGTGGGCGGGTTTTCCCTCGCGGCTCTGGCTGCGGGCGCAACCAGCGCGCTGGCCGTGGACAGCTCTGCCCCCGCGCTGGAACTGGCGCAGCAGGGCGCCGAAGCCTCGCGCACAGCAGCACGTTTTGCCACACGGCAAGGCGATGCCTTTGCCGTACTGGAAGCCCTGGCCAGCGAGGGCGCGACATTTGATCTGGTGGTCTGTGACCCGCCCGCATTCGCCCCCAACAAAGAGGCTTTGGCCGCAGGTTTGCGCGCCTATGAGCGCGTGGCGAAACTCGCCGCGCCACTTGTCGCGCCGGGCGGGTATCTGGGCCTGTGTTCATGCTCGCATGCTGCTGATCTGACCAGTTTCCGCAATGCCTGTGCACGCGGGATCGGGCGCGCGGGTCAGCGCGGGCAGTTGATCCATACGGGTTTCGCCGGGCCAGACCATCCGCAACTGCCGCAACTGGCCGAAAGCGGGTATCTCAAGGCCGTGTTCTTCCGGCTGGCGGAATGAAGGC
>SKGU01000259.1 GCA_007117255.1 Natronohydrobacter sp.
AGAAATCGCGGCGGCGCTTGCCCTGCGGCAAATGCTCTGCCATGGCGCGGAAGCCTTTGCCGATGCGCGCGAGAACGCCCAGCGAGGCGGGAAGCGTCTCTTCAAGCTGCGCCTTGATCTTGCGTGCCAGAACCGGGGCCGCGCCATCGGTGCCAATGGCGACAACCACGGGCGCACGGTCCACGATGGCGGGCGTCAGGAAATCAGAGGCGTCAAGATTGTCGACCACATTGACCAGCGCACCCGCCTTGCGGCCAAGATCGGCAATGCGGGCATCTTCACCTGCGTCGCCAGTGGCGGCATATACCAGCCGCGTCCCATGCAGATCGCAGCCAAGCAGTGGGCGGCGCACCAGCGTGACGCGTGGACGATGGACCTTTATGTCAGGGATGAATTCCGCCGCGCATAGGGTGATCTCTGCGCCAGTCTTGAGCAGCAAGCGCAACTTGGCCAGCGCGATCTCGCCACCCCCGCCAATCACGACGCGGGCGCGGTTCATATCCAGAAAGACCGGGTAATGCTGCATGGGGCGACTCCTTTCGCTTATGCAGCAATATAGAATATTTTTCCGACTATTGGCTATATGGCCAGATTTATAAGAACACTGTTCGGTTCAGATCGGAGTTTCGGAAGCTGGTCGTCTATCTGCATCGGGACTTGGAAAGTCTTTTCAAGTGGGCATGAAAAACGGGGTATTCGTTTTCCAGAACGAAAAGCGGGGGCTGACTGCCCCCGCTGCCTGATTGCTTGAACCCATGGCCCTGCGCAGGCCGCCCGTAGATATTTGTGCAAGACTGAAAGTGAACAGAAGCGCCTCAGCCCGGCGCGCGTTCCGCCCAACCTGCAAAGATTTTCTCAAGCGCGACCACGATGTAATACAGAACGATCCCAAGAAACGCCAAGGCGATCAGAACTGCGAACATCAGCGGGAAGTCGGAATTGGTGCGGCCACTGTCAAACAGCGCCCCCAGACCCCGGCCATGCGGGCTGACGATCTCCATCAGATTGGTGCCGATGAAGGCCAGCGTCACGGCGACCTTCAACGCGCCAAAGAATTCAGGCAGGGTCTTGGGCAACGCAATTTTCCAGAAAATCGTCGCTTGCGACGCCCCAAGCGAGCGCAGAATGTCACGATACTCCGGCTCCAGCGTTGACAGGCCAATGCTGATCGACACGGCAATCGGGAAGAACGAGATCATGAAGGCCAGCAGCACCGTGTTGAAATCATGCTGGCCCACGAACATCAGCGCGACAATCGGCACAACAGTGGCCTTGGGGATCGCGTTGAAACCCACCAGAAGCGGATAGAGCGCATCGCGCATGATGCGCGAAAAGCCCATGATCATCCCCAGAAGCGTGCCAAAGATCACCGCCAGCACCAGCCCCAGGACTGTCCGCCACAGTGTTTGCCAGCCCATGGTCAGGAATAAGTCCCAATGGCGCTGATAGGCGGGCGGCAGATCAGAGGGTGCGGCCATCTTGAACTTCGGCCAACCATTGACCCAGACCAGCCATTCCCAGAACAGAAGGAAGATAACGACAGCGACCAAAGGAACACCGATGGCGCGCAAATATTTCCGGGCGATCATGCGGCTGTGTCCTCTGGTGTGGCGCGGCCTTGCGCGATCTGAATCTGCTCGCGCAGGATGGCAAGTTGTTCAACGGCTGCCGGGGTATAAAGATCATCCAGCGTGCGCGGGCCGCTGGAGGGCACATCCAGCACATATTGCGTGCGCGCGGGCCGCCCCGACAGCACGACCACCTGATCAGCGAGAAAGATCGATTCGCGCAGATCATGGGTGATCAAAACACCCGTGAACGGCTCGCGCTCCTTGACGCGATGCATGGTTTGCCACAGATCTTCGCGGGTAAACGCATCCAGCGCGCCAAAGGGCTCATCAAGGATCAGAACTTCGGGCTGGTGGATCAGCGCACGACACAGGCTGGCGCGCTGGCGCATGCCGCCTGACAATTCAGATGGGCGCTTGTCCTCGAACCCTTCCAGCCCAACCAGTGACAGCAGAAACCGGGCGCGCTCTTCGGCCTGTTTCTTCGTCAGCTTTGTGGGCACGATTTCCAACGGCAGCAGCACGTTTTTCAGGATCGTGCGCCATTCCAGCAAGACCGGATTCTGAAAGGCCATGCCCACAGTCGAGCGCGGCCCCCTGACCCGTTCGCCATGCAGCCAGACCTCGCCATGGTCAGGCTTCATCAGCCCCGCAATCAGCCGCGTCAAGGTGGATTTACCGCAGCCAGATGGCCCGACAACGGCCACGAAGCCACCTTCATGCACAGATATTTCCAGACCGTCCAGCACAGGCAGCGGCCCGTCTTCTGTCTGGTATGCGTGACGCACACCCTTGATATCAATCAGATTTGTCATTCCACCCCCGGAAAATCACACCAGCGCCCACTTGGGCGCTGGTGTCTTTGGTCTGGCTCAGTCGAGCGAAAAGCCACCTTCGGGCAGGAACGCATCGGTGAAATAGAGGCTCGCATCCGGCTCTGTCTGATATTCATAGGTCAGCTTGATCTGCTCGATGGCATTGGCGAAGCGGTCATTGTCAATGATGCCCATGCCGTTTTCCATGACCCAATCGGTCACGACGCTATCGGCCAGCGCCAGTTCCAGGCGGCGCAGTTCAAGTTCGGCATCCATTGCCGGGTTGACGGCGACGAGAGACTCGATTGCTGCCGCCGGATCGGCGATCGTATCGACCCAGCCTTTCGCCACAGCTTCAAGGAACCCGGACACGGCATCGGGGTTTTCAGCAGCGAAATCCGTGTTGACGATGATCACATTGCCATAAAGATCAACCCCGTGATCAGCCATCAGAATGACGGTCAGATCCTCTTCCGGCACACCCAGCCGCGCGGTGCTTAGAAACGAGGTGAAGCTGAAACCCGTAACGGCCGCGACAGTGCCTTCGGCCAGTGACGGCTCGCGGGTGGGAAAGCCCACGGGTTCGATCGTGACCTGGCTGGCGTCAATGCCGGTTTCAGCGACGAAGATCGGCCATTGTGCGAAAGCACCATCGGGCGGCGGCGCACCAAGCACGCGACCTTCCAGATCGGACGGCGTTTCGATGCCCAGCGATTTGCGGCCCACAATGGCGAAGGGCGGTTTGTCATAGACCATCATCGCACCAATGACGGGCGCGCCGGGGTTCTGGTCCAGAAATTTGATCAGGCTGTTGATATCGGCAAATCCAACCGGAAATGCGCCTGTTGCGACCTTGGGAATCG
>SKGU01000011.1 GCA_007117255.1 Natronohydrobacter sp.
CGTCGCGCAGCCCGGCAAAACGGGTTCCAGCTCGCTTGCCACAATGGACGCGGCCACAATAAAGCGCGGCAACATGGCCAGTCCCAGCCCAGCCAATGCGAAATCGCGCATTGCCTCTCCGTTGTTCAAGATCAGAAGGCTGCGCACTGGCGCTGGCGTAAGCTTGCCATCCTTCTCGAACAGCCACAGTTGCCCATCAGGTATATGGCTGTAACTCAGCACTTGATGCGCCGTCAGATCGGCCGGTTCTACTAGATGGCCCTGACGGGCCAGATAATCAGGACTGGCGCAGGCGACCATCTGCTCAGTGCACAATGTTCGCCCAATCAAGGCGCAGACTCACTGGTTGCCGGTTCTGCGCACGCTCAAGGCAGATTTCTGGGGTCAGGGTCGGCGGATGGTGTCGCGGGCGCGCGATCTGTTCCATGAAGATGGAAACCTGACCGATTCCGCCAGCCGCGACCGGCTGGCGGAGTTCACAACGGGTTTGCAAAAACTCTCTGAAACGGGTGTCGGCCTCGGTCCGGTGATGTCCGGCGGCTCCGAAATCCATTGGTCGTCATTTGGCGAGACGCTGATTCAGCCATGACCGTGTTACCTCAAGATCAGCGGCTGCAAGGTCGTGGCCTGCTGGCAAGGTCTGTGCGTCAATGTTGGCGCCAGCGCCACGCAGCGCCACTTCAAGCGCCGGGGCCATACGGGCGAAGGGATCCTGCGCGCCCGATAGAAGCAACACATCGACCCCCTCCAGATCAGGGCTTGGTGAGTCTTCCAACACAGCGATGCCGCGCAACAGGATCGCACGCTCTACCAGACCGGGGTGCAACAACATCACAGCCCCCAGCAGATTCGCGCCGTTAGAATAGCCCAGATAGCTGATGCGCCCCGCATCCAGCCCGTAGCTTTGCACGGCGCGTTCCATAAACCCCGTGAATGCGGCCGCCTCAGACCGGATATCGGCCTGATCATAGGTCACGGCATCGAAACGGCGAAACCAGCGGTTGATCCCTTCTTCGGTGGACCGCCCGCGCACACCCAGCAGCGTCGCGCGCGGCGCAATGCGATGGGCGAGAGGCATCAGATCGGCTTCGTTTCCACCAGTGCCGTGCAGCAGCACAATCACCGACCCATCAGGATCGTCCGGTGTATGAAAGCGGTGTATGAAGGGTAAATCGCGCATGGGTGTTCTTTCTGCGCCGGGTTGGACGAATTGTGGCAGCATCACGCGCAAGTCTTGGGCGCGGGCGGCGTCATGCGGCGGGAAGAGCAATGTCTGACCCAGGGATTGTCGTGGTTCGTCAATTGCAAGGCCCGGACCATCAGTTGCGTATTCAATCAAATGACCGGCGGGGTCGCGGACATAGAGTGACAGGAAATAGCGTCTGTCATGCACCTCGGTCAGTCCCTGCGCAGCACCAAGCGCGCGCCGCATGCTGCGCAGGTCATCTGCATCCCGCGCGCGAAAGGCTACATGGTCAATCATTCCGGTTCCAGCAATTGCAGGCACAAATCCACTACCATCGCGCAGATCGATCACATCCCGGTCTGACACCATGCGAAGCACTGCACCTTCTTCAGCGCCTGCGCGATACCCGAATTGCGCAAGAAAACCCGCGCTTGCATCCCGCTTGTCACTCAGAAAGGTTACGGCGCGCAAACGTGTAGGGGCAATGGGGTCTGGCAGAGGGGCCGTTGCCGGTAACTCAGCGCCCACCAGCTTGACAATAATCCCATCAGGATCGCGCAAGCGCAGGACCGATTCACCAAATTCGCGCATCGGCCCTTCGACAGGGATTTGCGCATAAAGCGCACGCGCCAGCCAATCACCAATGCTGGCGGGCGGCACGGCCAGCGCGATCTCGAACACCTGTCCGTGCCCGCTACGGCCACGCGCGCCTGCTTCCCACACAAGAAAGCTGATCAGACTGCCGGGGTTGCCTTCGGCATCACCGTAGAACAGATGCAACTGTTCACCGTCAGCAAATCCGGCAGTCTGCTTGACCAGTCGCAAACCCAGAAAACCTGCATAGAAATCGACATTGGCCTGCACCCGCGATGTGATAGCGGTCACATGGTGAAATCCGGATGGCATGAAAGATCCTCCGCTCTGTGGCGCGCATGCGCTTTGGGGTCGCCCGTCATCTATGTGACATGGGAAGATAGCACGACTGGCACAAGGACGAATGCGGCGTTCGACGCAAGCGAACAGGCTTTGCTTGCCGGTTGCGCCTTAGCGCCCTAACCTGCCATGGAAACAGGAGGATGCACCATGAGCTGGAACCCGACTCTTGACCCCGGATGCCCTGATGATGTGGGGGTTGATGCTATCGAAACGCTGATCGTGCCGCGTGCGCGGGACATTGGCGGGTTCGAGGTGCGCCGCGCCCTGCCCGCCCCCAAACGCCAGATGGTTGGTCCGTTCATATTTTTCGACCAGGCCGGGCCTGCGGAATTCCTGACGGGCAAAGGGATAGATGTGCGCCCCCATCCGCATATCGGGCTGGGAACCGTCACCTATCTGTATCAGGGCGAGTTCCACCATCTGGACAGCACTGGTGCAGATCAGATCATCCGTCCAGGCGCGCTGAACTGGATGATGGCTGGCAAGGGTGTAACCCATTCGGAGCGCACGCCGCAGGTGACGCGGCAAGGACCGTCCAGCCTGTTTGGCATCCAGACATGGATCGCCCTGCCAGAAGACCGCGAAGATGAGGCACCGTTTTTCGAGCATCATGGTGCTGATACCTTGCCCGAAATCCTTGATACCGGCGTCAAGGCGCGGCTGATACTTGGCACGGCGTATGGTGCGCAAGCACCAGCAACGATGTATTCCGAAACGTTCTATCTGGACGTTGTGCTGGAGGCTGGCACGCGGTTTCCGCTGCCAGATGATCACGAAGATAGGGGTCTGTATATCACATCGGGCACTGTCGAGAT
This sequence comes from Natronohydrobacter sp., assembly GCA_007117255.1. Classification (GTDB taxonomy): domain Bacteria; phylum Pseudomonadota; class Alphaproteobacteria; order Rhodobacterales; family Rhodobacteraceae; genus Roseinatronobacter. The sequence goes on from SKGU01000011.1 coordinate 2,938, forward strand.
CGCAGGCGACGTGTTTGAAGCTGGCCGCATGATGGTGTTCCGGCCTGGTGACAGAATTACCGTGCGTGCAGGCGAACAGGGTGCACGGCTTATGGCATTGGGCGGCGCCACACTGAACGGGCCGCGCCATATCTGGTGGAATTTCGTCGCCTCCTCACGCGAGAAGATCGAGGCCGCAAAAGACGACTGGCGCGCGGCCAGATGGGGACTAGGGTTGTTCGACCTGCCGCCACAGGACAGGGATGAACATATTCCCTTGCCATAATCTGCGGCCAGACGAGCCCCATCATTCTTTACTTGCAAAAACTCTGCCAAGTGACGGCGAGGCTTGTTTGTTGAAGCCGTGGGCCCAAGCCGACAACCAGCGGTCGTCTTGGGCAAAAAAGCATCGCCCAAATCAAAGCTGGATCGCTTTGGTATGTCTGCATGATCGCAGCATTTTCGCGCTCGCCAGGGCCGATCACGGCGAAGGTACTCGCCGCAGGGGGGGGCGAGCCTGAGCATATACCTTGGCCAGTCGATCATCCTCTCGACGATATTCTCAGGCTATGGTTTTGCGCTTTTCGGGCGCAGTGGATCGTCTGATCCGCCACCCTCATTGGAGTGGCCGTGACAATAGCTTTGAAGGGCGTGTTACTGGTCTGGAGGGCCTACTTCACTCTTGGGCCATTCGAATGGGCCTTGCGACCGATCACTTATTCGGGGACCGACGCTGGAGCATTACGCCAGCGATCAGCGTGCAGTGTCTGAAAACTATGGATACTTCCGCGCTCATTCCGGGCGCAGCGGGAGTGACAGGATCAGACCGACCAATTCGGCCTGGCGATGCGTGTCCGTCTTGGCAAAAACATTGCGTAGGTGAAATGCGATTGTTGTCGGCGCAACGCCCATTTCCCGCGCAATATCTTCAGGTCGCAGCCCCGATGCGAGCAGATGTGCCACCCTTGCTTCAGTGGCGGTCAACGCGAACATTTCTTTCAGCGCTTCCGATGACAGGGCGGGTCGCGCCTCTGGGCCAGCAAGGAAAACGATCACCATCGCCCCTGCACCTGTATAGGGTGCAGCCGGACAGGCATGGAGTTGCGCCATCAGGCAACAGCTGTCATCAAGGAGCATCGACAGGCAGCTTTCCTGTCCGGCATCCGCTTCTGCGCCCATGCGCCGGACAGGTTCGGCCAACTGGTCGCGCAAATCAGACCCGTGATCACCCAGCAAGCGCCGCGCCGCTGGATTGACGTGTCGGATCTGGCCGTCCGGGCTAAACAGCACCACCCCGACAGCCAGCGCATCGCACAGTTGTTGCCCTAACTCTGCAAGCGTGCGAATGCCCGCGCGCGATTGCTGGCTCTGTCGCAGACGGGCTTCGACTGTCGATAACAGAAGGTCATAGTCTATAGGCTTGGTCAGATAGTCATCTGCCCCGGCCCGCTTGCCGCGGATAACAGCCTCATTCATCGACAAGGCAGAGAGAAACACCAGTGGAACATGCGCCAGATGCGGATAGTCTCGGCGAACCCGTGCAAGCACTTCGTAGCCGTCTATGCCCGGCATCATGATATCACACAGCAGAAGATCAGGGGTGATCTCATCAAGCTGCTGAAGCAACGTGCGGCCGTCGCGGGCCTCGACGACGTCATAACCCGCCGCTCTCAGCTCATCCGAGATATCGCGCAGAAGTTGCGGTTCATCTTCGGCGCACAGTATCAGGGGTGGCGCACTCATGGATCGCCTGCAGTATCCGGATGCGCGCATGCCAGCCACAGGGTAAACACCGAGCCTTTCCCCTCGCAAGTGTAAACTGTCAGCCTGCCGCCTTGCAACTGCGCCAGTTCATGCGAGACGGCCAGCCCCAGCCCCGTTCCATGTCCCGTGCCACATCCCGTCACATGATCTTGCCCCCGATAGTAACGGTCAAACAGATAAGGAATATCGCGTTGCCCGATGCCTGGACCCTGATCAGTCACAGAGCAGGCTATCTGCCCATCCTGACTGAAGACGCGCAGCGTGATTTCAGTGTCACAGGGGCTGTATTTCAGCGCATTGGACAGTAGATTGTCGACGATATGACACACCAGATGCGGATCGCCCTGCACCATAAGCGGCCCTTCGGCACAAGTGAATTGCAGCGCGCGCTCCGGGTGGCGGAGTTGCGCTTCGTTGACCAGTGATGCAACCAGACGGCACATGGACAGCGGCGCAAACTGGGCCTGTAGCTGATCATTGTCGAGCTTCGCCAACAGCAAAACAGTGTCAACCAGCCGCGTCAGCCTGCCGATTGCATCGCTGACAATCGCGCGGCGCTCTTGCACATCCTGTGCTGTGACATCGCCTCCTTTCCGTGACAACCTGTGCATGGCGCTGTCAATCAGGCTGAGCGGTGTGCGCATCTGATGCGAGACAATCGCGGCGAAATCGCGATACATTGCTGCGCTGTCGCGTTCCTGCTCCAGAAGCGTTGTCGTGCGCATTCGCTCCATCTGGGTCAGATAAAGCCTGCGCTGGTTGCGCAAGAGCAGCCATGACACAGCAAGCGCAGCGGTCAGGGCCAAGGCCACTGACAGGATGATCACTTGCTGCGTGGCGCGATAGTCATCCAGACGGGCGGCTGTCTTGCCCCAATCCGTGGTCATGACATCATTGGCGATGCGGTTGATCTGCGGTTGAATGCGCAGGCCGAAATCAAACAGCCCCGCATGCAGTTCAGGCGAATGACCATGCTCTAGCGGGTCAAGCGCCAACAAGTCGCGCGACATGAGCTGAACTGTATCCAGATGACCGATATCGGCCAGATAGCGCGCCTGCGGCCCTTCATTCATCAGGTTCAGCCGTGACATCACCAGATCGAAGCGCTGCGCGATTTCGTCATCTGTAGCCGAACGGGTGCCTGCGGCAAGGGTCAGCATCAGGTTTTCCATCTGCGTCTGGGTTACGACCCATAGCATATTCTGGGTCGCCGCGATCCGCATATCGCGTTCCAGCGCCGAGCTTTTCGCCAGCGCCAGCCCCAGAGAGCCAACAAAGATCAACAGCAAGGGCACGAGCGGAGCATAGCTTGCCCATGTCTTGCGCAACTCTCTAGCGCCCTGCCCGCTCATTCGACATGCAGCGTTTCAAGCTGCCAGACCCAGCGTGTATCAAAGCGGATATCTTGCAGCTCGCGATGATCATCGCGCGGATAGACAATCCAGACCGGTCCCTTGTCGCGCGGGCTGAGGGGCTCACCATCCTGATAAAGCGCGCCAATCACATCGAACTCTTCGAAATCGGATATCGGGATTTCGATCCGGTAATCGTTGAGCGCGACAGCATGAACGCGCGTGCCTTCAGCCCCATATCGCGCCAGAAGATCGCGCATCAGAAACCCTTTGAAAGATGGGGTGCCGTCGGTCACTGAAGTCGAGGTTGTCAGCTCATGCTGCGGCATGGATTTCAGCTCGCTGCGACTTAGCCCAATTGGCGCATCGCGCACAGCGCCCGTCAAAGTCAGCGCGGGTGGGTCTGCCGCAACCGGCGTCGCGGCAAGAATCGTGGCAACTAGCGCGGCATGTGACCTAATGATTTTCATTTCTCCCCCTTCGCATGATGAAATCGGGGGCGGCTGATTGCGGCCTCTGTGCGCATTTGCACCGCCCAGACTTGGTCTGCCGACCCTAAAGTGCCAAGGCAATGCGTTTCCATCAACCCCCTGCCGCAGGGCGAAAGCGGGGCAGGACTGGGTTGCGCTGCTACGGCATGCGATCAAGAAAGCGCCCGTTGACCCAGCCCAGATTGCCCGGCAACCCGGTCGAGCGCACTTCGACCCAAACCGCACCGCTGCTCAATGTGCGAATGCGCCCAGAAATCCGCAGATCACGCGCATTGGGCGCAAACATTCCGACAATCCCATAAGAAACACCGGGGCCAGAACGGATATTGAGCACATCATTCGCAGCGACACCAACCACGCGGTATGCGTGTTGATGCGCCATATGATCCTTGAACAGGCTACCGGGCGGTTCTGCACCAAGAACTGGTGGCGCGGTCTGGGCTTCTTCGCTCAGAAAGCGCGCGTTAACCCAGCCACCCGAAGGGATGCGCGGATGGATCACCCGATACCACAGCCCCCCATCCCCTGAGCGGCCTTGCTGACCGGTCCAAACTATCCCGCCTGTGCCAGGTGGCAAGACCCCGACAATTGTGCTGCCACGCACCCCGATACGGTCGCGCACATTCAGCACGTCATTGGACGCAACACCAACAACACGGTAAGTGACCTCGCTGGCCTGCAGCGGCATCAGAAAGGCAAAAAGCACGACAGCAAGTGCAAGCAACGGCGCCGTCAGGGTGTATCTTGTCATGGCCATGAAGCATCCTTTCCATTGTTGTCCTGATGTCTGGCCGCTGTGTCAGAACCCTTCCACACGCAGCCCTTCGCGCCCTGCAAGGGTGCCCAGATCATCGACCGGCGTGCCCGACAGCGTGAGCGCCTGCAGTTCAGGCAAGCCGTCAATCAGGCTCAGATCGTGCACATCCGTTTTGTCGATGCGCAGATGTGTCAGCGTCGTAATCTCGAACAGCGGCGAAAGATCGGACAGGTTGGTTTCGTGAACCCACAGTCGATCCAGTGCAGACAGCGCCGCCAGCGGTGCGATATCTGACACCCTCGTTTCCATCAGGCTAAGCCGCTCCAGTGCAGGCATCAGCGTCAATGTGTCGATATCTGACACATTCGTATCGATGAGTTGCAGGTGACGCAGCCTGCCCAGCCCTGCAAGCGCTGCTGGATCAGAGACTTGCGTCGAAGACAGTCCAAACAGTTCAAGATGCGCCAGACTGGACAGAGCGTCGAACTCACGCGCCATTGTGTCTTCAATCATGCGCTCTGTGCGTGCGTGATCGGTTTCAGCAGTTGCAGCGGTGGCCCATAACAACAGTGCGGCGGATGTCGAAAGCGGTCGGATCATGGCGTATGCAGATACATGAAGGTCAGATGCTCCGCATCGAACAACGCGCTGTTGACGTCAAAGGCGATGGGCTGGCCATCGCTGAGCACCCCGTCGAATGAGAGCGCAACATAGGCATCTGCGCCGCCGGGCTGGCGGCGAGCAACGTCGTCCTCGGCAATAAAGTTCAGGTTTCCTGTGCCATCTTGCAAATAGGCCAGATCGACGTCATCGCCTTCGGCATCACGCCCGATGAGCTTGCCAAGCAGCACATAGGACGGGTCGGGATGGGCCTGATCTGTGAAATCTGGAAAGCTCTGGAGGGCGAATTGTCCTTCCACCGCATCCGGGTTATCGGCTGGCAGCATCAACAGGCAAAGCAAAGTGATCGCCCGCTCTTCGGGAACAAGAAAAGCCTGCATTGCCGTTACCATGGCACTGCCTGCATTCCCATGCTTGAACAGGGCAGAGCCATGGATAGCCGTTTCCTGTGGGGCTGTCGCGCGGCCATGCAGCCAAGTCTCGCTCTCGGCCTCGGCAATGCCTGCGCGCAACTCCGCATCTGATAGGCCCAACTCCTGCATGGTGCAAAACCCTATATCGACAACCTCGAAGGCGATTTCGGTAAACTCTTCAAGATCTGGCTCTTCGCCCCAATCAGCCAGGGCCATCCCGGTTGTCAGCGCCGTCATGGAAACCATGACCACCGCCAGGGTCGTCGCACGCGTCGCAACTCTGCATGACATGGGAAACTCCTTGCTTCAGTCTTCACCTGCGATAGCTTGGATTGTTGCAGCCCGGCTCAGCAGGGGCCTGGCCGCCCTGCGCTATTTATTGCCGATCCGGCCAGCGCTCAGTGGCACCAGCGCGGAAAAACAACGTATCGTCTGGCCCACCAATGGCCGCAAGTCGTATCCAGACCGACCTGATTTCATCATCCAGCGCGTCAGTCTCGAACAGCATGACCTCGCCACCTGTGTCCTGACCCAGCCCGATTTCGATGATCACCTGTGCGACGGGATCTTCCGGGTCGCGGTTCCAGCGCGGCTCAAACCGCTGCCATTGTGCATCATGGCCTGTCGCGTCGGCCATGAAGGGCGTCATAAGCGCCAGCATGTCCAGCATTGCCGGGGCCGAAGGGGCCCCACGCCACAATTCGTCATAAGATGGGCGGAAGTTCTGCGGGGAATCGACGGGCTGCATGTCAGACCAGTCGGCAATATGCGGGATGATGGATTGCGCGATCTGACAGTGAAATCCCATGCAATCGCGCTGGGGTGCGTCGATCACGGCGCGGCTGGCAGACAGGATGTCGGCTGAGATGCCGCGCAAGGGCCGCATGGCAAAGCGCCAGATCACATCCGGCCCCTCGCCGAAGGCTTCTGGATCAGCCGTTTTATCGGCCCCATGCGCCGCGACCTGCTGTGCATGATGCGCAGGGCCAAGATTGAAGCGGCGCAGTTCGACCACTTCGATCCACTCATTCCCACCAATATCGGAAACCCCGCCCGTTTCAATCTGACTCAGCGTCATGTGATAGCGCACATGCGGCAGGCGGCCGTCGATGGCCTGCGCTGCAACGACAGCTTTTGTCAGAGGGGACAGGCCATGGCCGGGGGCAAAGGCGCTATCCTGCGCGTAATGCAGGATATTCGCGATGCTCTGTTCAAGCTTGAACGTATCAAAATCCGTCATGCCCGGTGCATCGGTAAAGCTCCGCGCCACTTCCAGCACATTCGGTGTATCCGCTTCGAACATCAGATTTGCGCCATCGGCCCAGGCCACGCCATCCGGCGGGATGGTGGGGTCAAGGACTTCGATCCATTCAATGCCGGCCGCCATTTGGGTATTGCCACTTGGGGTGACCCCGACCGCATCGGGCTGTAACAAACCGACGATGGGCGCTTCAACCGAAGGCGCTGCGCGCAAATACAGCACCTCGTTCGGCGCAATCCCGATCACGCGAAGCTGGCCGACAGCGGCGGGCGTTGACGGGACAGGCGCGGCGTCAGCCGCGAGGAATTGCGCATTCACCCAGCCAGTACCACCGGGCAGGACAGGATTGGCAATCTGCCACCAAGTTCCCCCATCCGCGGCCTGCGCGCTCTGGCCAGTCGGCGTGATGCCGCTGGCATTGGGCGGCAGCATCCCGACAATCGTGTTTTCGACCCCCGGTCCGCTGCGCACATTCAGCACATCATCGGCTGCGACCCCGGTTACACGGTAGCTTGCTGTTGCGATCTGGGGCAGATCGGTCTGCATTAGCGGTGCTGGCGCTTGCGCAACTGGTGCGGCCCCTGTTGGCGCGGCGGTTGCAGGGGCAGCCGTCGCTGGCACAGACACCGAGGAGGCCGCTTGTTGCCATTGTGCCGCCGATTGCGCCGGTCCAGTTGCGGCGCCGGGCCATTGCGCTGGTGCCAGCGGCGTGGTCAAGGCAAAGGCCAGTTGCGGTGCCACCGCTTCGCGCGATAGCAGTTCGGTTAGCAGAGCAAGCGCAGGCAGGCCCAGCGCAGCAATGGCCTCGCGCAATTCCAACGTCTGGGCCAACGTCACCTGCTCGATGCTCTCGGACAACTCTGCTATCTGTGCCTCGATCCCAGCAAGATCTTCGGCCACTTCCGCTGGTGCGGGATCTTCGATCTCATCACGACTGACAACGTTCAGCGTCGTTCGCGCCATCAGCCGTCCATGGAGATTCCGTTGATCCCTGAAACGTTGAGGGGGGTTGAAGTGAAACCGCACCTCGTATTCGCCGGTATTGCGCGGGGCGGTGCGGGTGAATACCCCCGGCCCCTCGGTCGCGTCGATAGCATTTCTGTGCCGCGCGCCCCGATTGACCAGGTCGTCATCAGCACGGTGCGTGTGCCGGATCACCAGATGTCCATCCATGACCGGATTCATGTAAACCTCAAATCCCTGACGCGGGGCGACGGCGTCCGGCACCTGCAAGTCGATATCAATATCGACAAGCTCGATCTGCTGACGTGCAATGATCCGGTAGTCCGAAGCCTCTTGGCGGCGCAGGCGCAACTCATAAATTCCCGGTGTATCGCCAGCGCGCCGATAGACACGATCCTCATCAAATATCCGGAACATGTTGCGACCGCTTGGTCCACGCAAGGCATCGTCCGGCACATCGGGCCTGACCAGAATGATGTTGTCGAAAGTGGCCCTGTCATCATAGGTGATGTACACGGGCACCAAAGAACCCACCGGAGCGACGGTCGGGGCGCTGAAATACCCCCCCGGACTGGGTTGCATCGGCCCAAAAGCGACCTCGCTCAGGACCGTTCCAGCAAGTGGCTGCAATTGCGGGTGGTCATCCATAGGATCAGCCCCGATCAGGTCCACAAGCTTCTCCTCGCCGCTGGAGCTGTCGAGGGAACTGACCTCTGCCGCCTGAGGCGCAACGGGTGGCCCGCTCGCAGATGTCTGCGCCGGATCGCCGATGGTTTCGGCTGTATCCACGCTTCCGACCGTCTGGCCCGTCTCGGTTGCTGCTGTGGTGGCGGGTGCAGATTCAGGCGATGGGTCTGCATTATGTGTCATGGTAAAGACCAGCCCGAAATTCAGCGGCGCGCCGTCGTGGTCGCGTTCCTCAAGAAGCGGACCCGGCGGCACGGCATCCCCTGCCCCAGCACGAACCAGTGCGCGCAAGTTTGCGAGCGCTTCGAAATGTTCAGGTACTGAGATAATCCGCAAGGCAAGATACTGCCCTTCACCCACTTCTGCATCATCAAGGAACCCGTCAAACGTGGCTGCATCCTGGCCTGCAGGGACTTCGTGAAAGGTGACAACCTCTGTCCCGGCAAAGCTCTGCCGGTCATCCATGCGGCATGTGAAGGCGATGACGCCAGGCTTTCGGGTGGGCGCATCCAACTCGCCTTGGGACGCCACGAAATTGTCTATGCGATAGGAGACCCGGCCTGCAGCAAGCGGGTCAGGGTGGTTGAGCCAGAAAGTCAGGTTGGCCTGCGGGTTGACCATATGTCGTATTTGTTCCCCCTCAGAGGTGGCAATTGAATAACCGCCGCTGCACAGTTCCAATGCCGGATTGGCGAGCACGCCCCCCATCGGCAGCGCGCAAATCATCGCAGCGAGAAAGCAAGGGCGCGAAAACGAAAGAACTGCGGGCATGTCAGGCTCCTGTCGCGGATTTGAGGGCAGAAACGTCAGCGCTTGGCAGCGCTGTCTGCATCAGGTCATGCCCCATTGTTGCAAAGATCGAGATTTGATTGGGGTCGCTCAACGCCTCGCGCAGATACAGCATCATCCCGAAGTCATCGATGACCATGCGTGCCGGATTGGTCATCGGATTGATGGCCGACCAGCGTGTCAGCAGACGGGCAATTTCAGCCATATTGAAGCATGGAGTCGGATCGCGCGTGGCCAAGACAGTGATCTCATTGCTGCCCTGCACTGGCTGACGCGACAGCGCGTCAAGATCGCGCGCATGGGTCTGGCCAAGCATGTGGCGCAACTCCTGCCGCAAGCGGCGTTCTTCCATTCCAGCGATATCACGCAGTGGATCAAAGGGCGTTTTGCTCGTCTTCTGGATGGCCCCGGCAAACACCGCCAGTTGGCGCGAAAACACCGGGCCGGGCGCACGAAAGATCGTATCACCGGGAATATCGGCATAATTGCGGTGGGCACTCGATCTGGTGGCGCTGGTGATCACTATTTCCCAGGCTTCGGGATCATCCTTGGCACAGATTGTCCTGACAGCAGCCGATTTGCGACCAAATCCCGGTTTCGGGCCAGTGTAGTGATGCTGCCAGTTCCGCCGCTCGACCAGCACATCCATGGGGTCGCGCGCGTTCTTCGACCACTTCAGAGGGTTCCTGCGGTCACGCATGACGGCATAGACCAGCAAAGCAAACAAGCCAAGCGAGAGCAGGACCGTGTTCAGTTCTTCGCGCAAGATGTCCGTCATGGTGGTTTTCCCTTCGGCGGCGCGTGCTCAGTGCTGCATCTCCACCAGCTCCACGCGTCGGTTCAGGGCGCGACCCGCTTCAGTTCGGTTGGTGGTGATGGGTGCCATCATGCCAGCACCAGCAGCCTGCAATCGCTGACCGGAAATTCCGTGCTGGTTTGTCAGATAGTCCACCACGGCCTGTGCGCGCGCCATCGACAGGCTGAGATTGTAGTCATAGCCGCCAGTATTGTCGGTATGGCCGACGACCAGCAAGGCAAGGCCAGAGGCGTCACGCATCAACTCGGCCACTGTCGCCAGCGCGTCAGCCGACTCTGGCATGATGCCTGCAGAGTCGAATTCGAAAAGGATATCCTGCACGGCAACGCGGCCATCGTCGATCAACCCGGTTTCCATCTCATTCGCGGTCAAGGGCTGGTGGTCCATTTCAGTGCCCATCTCGGCCGATTTGATCACGGCGATTTCCACCGCCGGACCGGGTACGCGGCGTTCATTGAAAGCCGCGATCCCCGCCATCACAGAGCCGTCCGCCGAGCGTGCCGCGATGTAGCGCAGATCGCGGTTGCTGGCACGGGTGGCCAGCCGGCAGCAATCGCGCGCGCCACGACTGAAGATATCGGTGCCATTGTAAAAGGACCGCCCTTCACCACTGCCCAGCGCGTCATGCGAGTCGGCATACAGGATCTCGAAGCCGCGCGCCTGCAATGCGTCGATGTAATTGCGCTTGATTTGCAGGGTCGAGATATCGGGGTTGTCGAATGTGTAGCTGAGCTTGAGCACCTCGCCTTCCAGCGTTTGAGCACTTTCAAATTCATCCCCGGCATATGGCCCGGTTGGGATAGTGGCGCGGTCGAACTCGGTGCGCTGGAAATACACAATATTTGATCCAGCAACGCGTGGAATATCTTCATGGTCATGAGCCCCGTCGATATCAGCCAATGCAGGTGTTGCGCATGCCAGCGCAACCACCGTGATGCCGGACCAAAGCAGCCGAGTTTTGTGCATATGGTAGTCTCCTCTGAAAACTGCGCATCACATGATACGCTCAGAGCATGATCAGATGCCCCCTCTGAACAGAGGGGTTTTGTGCCTGGGCGCAGTCTCGATACGCACAAAGATGCGCTGCCACATGCTGCGGTGATGTGCAGCGCCGCGCATTGGGCCCCGTGGCTTGGGTTGGAAAAATGGCGCAGACTTGAAAATCTTCATTGTATTGATTTGAGATCATCGATAGCCTGACCGCGATGGTGCCCGTATTCACGGGAGAATAGGGAAACCGGTGCGGGGGAAATCCCCCCAATTCCGGTGCTGCCCCCGCAACTGTAAGCGGTCAGGCCCTTCAACTGCCACTGGATCAAGCTGATCTGGGAAGGCGAAGAGGCCGCTAAGCCGCAAGCCAGGAGACCTGCCATCGTGACTTGAAATTCCAATTCGGGCGGGGAGTCCGGAAGCGAGGAAGCATGTTAAACACGATTGTGTTCGTGACGCATCGGTGTCACGACGGCATTGCCCCTGCCTCTTCTGGCAGGAGGCATGATGGGTCACGTTAGACTCGACGCGAAAACTTTTACAGGCTGTCCGCAAGTCCACAAACCCTGCCCGCTGGTCTTTGCGTTTCTGGCGCGCTTGACGCATGGAATGGCACTTGCGACCGACGTCACGGGGCAATGCTCCGACATGACGGGCGCACTATGGCTGAACGATTGCCCGCTGGGTCAGAGGTGCCAGCTTTCATGGCATAGCCAGGACGGGATTGTATGCGTGCATGACGGGGTGCGGCAACTCTTGCAAATGCCGCTTTGCGAAGCTGGTGCAGCATGAGTTGCCCTGCCCCGGAACCTGCCACCCTGCGACTTGAATCCGTTGCATGGGGCAGAGGAATTCTTGCGCCCGTCACACTGACCTTGCAGCCTGGCCGTGTCCTAGGCGTGCTAGGGGCAAATGGCGCGGGAAAATCAACGCTTCTGCGGATGATCTACAGATTTCACAGGCCAGAAACTGGTCGCGTTTTGCTGGATGGGCAGGATATCCATCTTCTGCCTGCGCGCGCGGTTGCGCAGAGGATCGCTGCCGTATTGCAGGAACAGCCCACCGATTTTGCCCTCACTGTAGGCGAAATCGTGGCGCTGGGCAGGGCGCCACATCGGCGCGCACTGGCAGGCCCTTCTGCGCAGGATGCGCATATTGTCGAACATGCGCTAAAGCGCCTGTCACTGCAGAGCTTCGCACACAGGCCCTTCGGCACCCTGTCCGGCGGCGAGCGTCAGCGCGTCATGGTGGCAAGAGCACTGGCGCAGGAACCGGGGTTGATCGTTCTGGACGAGCCGACCAACCATCTGGACATTCGCCACCAGCTTGAGGTGTTGCGCCTTGTGCGCGGGCTTGGGGTAACGGTCGTGGCCTCGTTGCATGATCTCAATCTCGTGCAGGGCTTTGCGGATGATCTGCTGGTTCTGAAAGGCGGCCAGGCGCTGGCCTTTGGCCCTGTCGACCAGGTGCTGGCCCCGGACCTGATTGCGCGCGCCTTTGGTGTGCATGCTGTCCCGCGCGGGACGGGGCGCTTCGATTTTTCCCTTTTCGACCCCATGCAACAGGAGAGACCTGCATGAAAATTCTTCCCTTGAGCCTGATCGCCACAAGCATCGCGTTTCCGGCATTTGCCCACCCTGTCACAGTCCAAAGCTGCGACCGCGAGGTGACTTTCGATGCGCCCCCGGCCCGCGCGGCCAGCAATGACGTGAACCTGACCGAGATGATGCTGGTGCTTGGCCTGACCGACCGCATGATCGGCTATACCGGGATTTCCGGCTGGAACAAGCTGGACGAGGACATGCGTGCTGGCGTGTCCGAACTGCCCGAACTGTCCGAGCGCTACCCGACCCGTGAGGTGCTGATCGGTGCAGATCTGGATTTCTGGTTCGCGGGCTGGAATTACGGCATGCGGGTGGGCGGTGAAGTGACGCCAGAAACGCTCGCGCCGTTCGGCATTGCAGTCTATGAGCTGACCGAAAGCTGCATCCATATCATGTCGCGCGAGCGCGTCGCGATCGACGATATGTTCAATGATATTCGCAATCTGGGCAAGATTTTCGGCGAAGATGCCCGCGCGGAAGACTTGATTGCCGGCTGGCAGGCGGAACTCGACGAGATTGCAGCGACACTCCCCGACAGCGAACCGCTGCGCGTCTTTGTCTATGACAGCGGCGAAGATACGCCCTTCACATCGGGCCGCTTTGCCATGCCAACCGCGATGATCGAGGCCGCGGGCGGGCGCAACATCATGGATGATGTGGAAACCTCATGGACCCGCGTGGCCTGGGAGCCCGTGGTCGAGCGCAACCCCGAAGTGATCATCATCGTGAATTACGGTGAAGTGACCGCCGAACAGAAGAAGGATTTCATGCGATCGAACCCAGCCTTTGCCGAAATTGACGCGGTGAAGAACGACCGTTTCGTGGTGCTGGAATATGTCGAGGCCACACCGGGGCCACGCAATATCCGCGCTGTCCACGCCTTGGCCGAAGCCTTCCACGGAGAATGAGCATGCGCACGACCCCCAACCCTGAAACAGCCGCGCCCGCCCTTGTCGCGCGTGTAAGCGTGATCGCGCGCCCTTTGCGGCAGGGTTTGTGGGGCTTGGGGGTCATGGCGCTGGTGCTGTCCATCTCGGCTGCGGTCAGTATCGGGGCCGTCGCGATCCCGCTGGGCACGGTCTGGGGGGTGATCCTTGACCGGCTTGCGCCTGGTGTGGTCGTTGTGGACTGGTCCGCTGGTCGCGCCGCAATCGTCTGGGATATCCGCTTGCCGCGCGCGCTTCTCGCCGCGCTTGTGGGTGCCGGTCTGGCCTTGGTGGGCGCAGTTCTGCAATCGGTCACGCGCAACCCATTGGCTGATCCGCATCTTTTGGGCATCTCATCAGGTGCGGCTTTTGGCGCGATCCTCGCCCTCATGCACACAGGCATGTTTCTAGGGCTGGCAACGGTGCCGCTGCTGGCTTTCATCGGCGCGCTTTGCTCGACCCTGCTGGTGTTGGCAGTGGCCAGTTTCGCACAGGCCACTAGCGCGGACCGGCTGGTACTGACCGGGGTGGCGGTGTCCTTCATCGTCATGGCACTTGCCAATGTGCTGATCTTTCTGGGCGATCCGCGCGCCGCGCATACAGTTATTTTCTGGATGCTGGGGGGCTTGGGCCTTGCGCAATGGGCGCATCTGATCTGGCCTGCAATCATCCTGACGGGGGCTGCGCTCTATTTCCGTGCAGTCGCAGGTTCCCTCAACGCGATGACCGTCGGGGATGAGACCGCCTCGACCCTTGGCATTCCCATTGCCCGCTTCCGGCTGACGGTTTTCGTTGTGGCCGCCCTGGTGACGGGCGTCATGGTCGCGTTTTCCGGGGTGATCGGCTTTGTCGGGTTGATGATCCCGCATATCGTGCGCATGATCGTGGGCGGCGACAATACCCGCGTGCTACCTGCCTCGATGCTGGCAGGGGCGGTGTTTCTGGTCTGGGCCGATATCGTCGCGCGCACCATCAAACGCCCCGAAGACCTGCCCATAGGTATTGTCACGGGACTTGTAGGTGGGTTGTTCTTCGTCTGGCTGCTTCGGCGGCGGCGCATGACAGGCTGATCTGCGCTATGCCTGACGCCTTAACAAGTAGGTGTCCATGATCCAGCCATGGCGCGCACGGGCCTTTTCGCGCGTAGCGGTGATCCGGGGCGCTGCGTCGGCCAAGGGGCCGCTGACCAGAACCTGCTCGGTCATGCCCAGATACGCCCCCCACCAGATATGCAACCCCTCGGGCGCAAGCCGAGTGAAGCTGCAGTCACCATCGAGCATCACCACCACAGTCTCGGCTCCGTCAGGCCAGCCATGATCGCGCAGCCGCCTGCCGGTCGTGACCGTGACCGCGCCATTGATCGTGTTAAAGGGGATCGCATGGGCCGCTGTCAGGGCCTGCAGCGCCGTGATGCCGGGGATCACGCGCAGGCGCGGCGCAGGTTGCAGCCGGGCGGCAATGCGCAGGGTCGAATCGTAAAGCCCCGGATCGCCCCAGACCAATAGCGCGACCGTGCCGCTGACAGCCTCGCAGGCGATGATCGCGGCCCAGCGCGCGGCAATCGCGTCATGCCAGCGCGCGACGCGCTCTGCATAGGGCAAGGACTCATCTCGCACCGGCATATCGAACTCGATTACCCGCGCCTGGCTATCGCAGGCGGTCAGGATATGGTGGCGTAAATCAGCCAGATCCTCCTTTCCCGCCCCTTTACGCGGCACCAGCACAAGGCTGGCTTTGCGCAGTTCGGCACGCGCCTGCTGGGTCACATGGTCGGGATTTCCCGTCCCGATGCCGATCAAGCACAGGTCAATCATCAGAACCCTCGGCCAGAGGACCGTAGAAAATCAGTGCAGGCTTGGTCCCGATATCCTGCGCCAGTTGCGCTGCCAGCCTCGCCACGGTGCTGCGTGTCAGGCATTGATCTGGCGTGCCCACCGCTTCAGCAAGCATCGCAGGTGTATCTTGCGGCAAACCATGGTCGATCAGCACCTTTGCCAGCGCAGGAAAGCTGCGCTTGCCCATAAAGACCACCGTGCAGGCCAAAGGATCGGCCAGCGCGGGCAAATTCAGGTCCGGCGGCAACTGGCCCGACGTATCGGCCCCGGTCACGAATTGCACGCGCCGCGCAGTCAGCCGCCGGGTCAGGGGGATACCTGCCGCCGCCGCAGCCGCCAGCGGCGATGGGATGCCCGGTACGATCTCGAAAGGCAGGCCAGCTTCACGCAGAGCGGTCAGCTCTTCTTCCAGCCGCCCGAACACCCCGCCATCACCCGCTTTCAACCGCACTACGCGTCCGCCCTCACTTGCATAATCAACCAGCAGGCGGCTGACATGGTCTTGCTTCGGCGAAGGCCGACCAGCTCGCTTGCCGACCGCCACCAGGTCCGCACCGGCGCGCGCAAAGGCAAGGATCGGGCCAGAGGCCAGATCATCAAATAGGACTGCATCTGCGCGTTTGAGCCGGTCCAGCGCCCGCACGGTCAGCAATTCCGGGTCTCCCGGCCCTGCCCCCAGAAAACTTACGAACCCGCTCATGGCGCCTCTGCCGCGATCAGATGGAAGAACGTACCTGTCACAAATCCGCGACGTGACCCGGTCTCTGGCACAGTCGTGCCATCGGCATCGGCCACGCACGCAAGCGGCGTGTCGGGTTGTTCCAGAATGGTTGAGTAATGGAACTCATGCCCGCGTAAACAAGCCCCCGCGACATGACCGGGCATCGCATTTTCCAGCACTGCACGCCTGTAGCCCAGATGCAGCTTGCGCGTCTCATAGCTTGTGACCAGCCCCAAGAGCCCAGCCATCGCATGGCGCAAACCGTTCTTGTCCACGAGTCCTGCGCCCAGCACCATATACCCGCCGCATTCGCCATGCACTGGACGGGTCTGCGCATGGGCGCGCAGCCCGGACATGAAGCGATCGGCGCTGGCAATACGCCCGGCATGCAATTCCGGGTAGCCCCCCGGCAGCCAGACCAGATCAGCATTCGGATCGGGGGCCTCATCTGCCAAAGGAGAGAATGGCATGATCTCGGCCCCTGCCTGCTGCCAGCCGGTCAGCACATGCGGATAGGTGAAGGAAAACGCCGCATCCTGTGCCAGTGCAATACGCTGCGCAGGTGGCCGGGGCAACGCGCCTGCCCCAACCGCCGCAGCGTTTCTCACAAGCGCCCGCAGCGCCACCAAATCCACATGCGCGCGTAGAAAGGCAGCGTAGCCTGCAATCGCGGCCTCCAGATCGGCGTGTTCGACCGACTGAATCAGCCCCAGATGCCGCTCAGGCAAGGTCAGATCGCCGCGCCGGGGCAATGCGCCCAGCACCGGCAGGCCCGCACGCTCCATCCCCAGCCGCGTCAGCCGTTCATGCCGGGGACTGGCCACGCGGTTCAGGATAACCCCCGCCACGCGGCAGCCGGGGTCATAGCGCGCAAAGCCCAAAGCAGTAGCAGCGGCGGATTGCGCCTGTCCGCCGACATCGAGCACCAGCACCACGGGCCAACCCATCCTTGCTGCTGTCTCGGCAGACGCGCCGAAGCCCGACAGCCCGCGCGTGGCCACACCGTCGAACAAGCCCATCGAACCTTCGGCCACACAGATATCCGCGCCCTTGGCTTGCGACGCAATCGCGCCAAACAATTCCGGCCCCATCGCCCATGTGTCCAGATTGAACGAGGCCCGCCCACAAGCCGCGCGGTGAAAGGCAGGGTCAATATAATCTGGACCGGATTTAAACGGCTGCACTGCCAACCCATCTTCGGCCAGCGCACGCAAGAGGCCCAGCATCACCGTGGTCTTGCCGGTGCCAGAGGCGGGGGCAGAGATCATCAGACCGGGGGGGCAAGATTCAGTCATCGCGCTCACTCCATTCCGACCATGGGCTGTCTGCACTTTGGGGCCGGTAGCGGCGGTCGTAATCGGAAGCATAGAGGCAGCTTTCATCGAACCCTTCTGCAGCGAGGGCTGGGCCGATCAGGATCAGCGCGGTGCGCGCAATGGCATCGGGCAAGGCCGCCTCAATCGTGGAGAGGGTCGCCCGGATGATGCGCTGATCAGGCCAGCTTGCACGCCAGACAATCGCCACCGGGCAGTCGGGGCCGTAATGCGGGATGGTCTCTGCGACCACGCGGGGCAGGTTCTGGATCGACAGATGCAAGGCCAGCGTCGCGCCGGTGGCGGCGAAGTTGGCCAGCGTTTCCTGCGCGGGCATGGCACTGGCGCGCCCCGATGTGCGCGTCAACACCACCGATTGCGCAAGACCCGGCAGCGTCAGTTCCGTCCCCAAGGCTGCGGCGGCAGCCGCGAAGGACGGCACACCGGGCGTGACAGTATGGGGGATGTCCAGCGCGCGCAGACGACGAAGCTGTTCGCCCATCGCCGACCAGAGCGACAAGTCCCCAGAATGCAGCCGCGCGATGTCATGACCTGCGGCATGGGCAGCAGTGATCTCGGCCATGATCGCATCCAGATCAAGCGGTGCGGTGTTCACGATCCGCGCGCCGGGCGGGCAATGCGCGAGCACCGCTTGCGGCACAAGTGACCCGGCATAGAGGCAGACCGGACAGGCCGCGATCAGATCACGCCCGCGCAGGGTCAGCAGATCGGCTGCGCCGGGGCCAGCGCCGATGAAATGCACCGTCATAGGTTTGGTCCTTCTGCCAGCGCGCATGTCGCGCAGCCATCATCAGATATCACACGCGGCCCAAGCAATCGCGCACCGTGCCCGGCAGCAGCAAGCGCTGCAGCTTCCGCAAGCGAGCCTGTATCGCGTGTCGCCAATGACGCAGTTGATTGCGTTAGCGTTCGCTGCGCACGGATCGCTTCAGGTCCAACGCCAATCACGCGCTGCCCGGCAGCGAAGCGCCGAAACACCGCAGCCTCGGCCTTGTCCTGCGCTGTCGCCAGACACACTGCCTGCCCGCCTGCGCGCGCAAAGGCCGAAGCGAGGCTTTCGACACGCGCATCGGCGCGAAACCCGAAGCCCGCCACGATCACAACACACCTGCCCATTGCACGATTGGCCGTGCAGACACCCAGCCGCGCAACCGTCCCAAGGGTTCCGCCTGTGCAATCTCGACCCGCATCAGGTTGCCACCTTTTCGTGCGGCCCAATCGACAAGCAGCGCTTCGGATTCGAGCGTAACTGCATGGGCAACCATGCGTGTGCCAGTCATGGGGGTGAGCATGTCCAGAAGCGCCGCCGACAAGCCGCCGCCGATGAACACCGCATTCGGGTTCGGCAGAGCGGCCAGCGCGTCGGGCGCGTGGCCCTCCATGACATCGATGGGCACCCCGAAACGCGCAACATTCTCACGGATGATCGCCAGCCGGTCAGCGCGCGGCTCGACGCAGATCGCGCGCAGGGACGGATGTGACAGGCACCATTCGACCGAGATCGAACCAGAGCCGCCGCCAATATCCCACAACAGCTCACCCGCGCGCGGGGATAGTGCAGATAACGCAAGGGCACGGATCGGGCGTTTGGTGATCTGCCCGTCATGGGCGAACAAATCATCCTCCCGCCCAGAAACCTGTGTGAAAGGCACGCCATCGCCTGCAATCTCCAGTCCTACCGCGACCGGATGCTGTACATCATCCAGCATGAAGGATTCGGCATGTGCCACCCGCAGGCGTTCCTTCGGACCGCCCATTGCCTCGAAGATATGCAGTCGGCTTTGAGCAAACCCTTGCCCGGCCAGCCAACGTGCCAACGACGCCACTGCCGTACCGTCACGCAAGAGCACTATCGCCCGCGCACCCATGACCAGATGCGGGCGCAACTGCGCAAACGGGGCTGCATGCAGGCCCAGACAGGGCGTTCGCTCCAAGGGCCAGCCCAAACGCGCCGCAACCAGCGAGAAGGTCGAGGGCGCAGGTAAGGCCGTCCATTCGTCTGGCCCCAGCGCCTGCGCAATCACACTGCCAGTGCCAAACCAGAACGGATCGCCCGAAACCAGCACCGCAACCCGCTGCCCACGCAGAGATTGCAGAACTGGCAGCCCGTCCGCAAAAGGCACAGGCCAAACGATCTGCTGCGCCTCAAGCACCGGCAACAGCCCCAGATGCCGCGCAGGCCCCATAACCACCTGCGCCGCTTTCAGCGCCGCAAGGCTTGCAGGCGGCAGGCTCTCCGGTCCATCATGCATCCCGATGATCGTGACCCAAGGCTCAGACATGCGAAAACGCCTTCTCATCCTTGGCGGCACCACCGAAGCCCGTGCCTTGGGCAAAGCCGTGGCAGAGGCCGGGATTGACGGCGTACTCTCGCTGGCCGGTCGCGTCGAACGCCCCCTGCGCCAGCCCCTTCCACAACGCGTAGGCGGCTTTGGTGGGATCAAAGGACTGCGCAGCTATCTGCACACCGAGCAGATCACCCATGTGATCGACGCCACGCATCCGTTCGCCGCTCAGATGAGCCGCAACGCTTTGGCTGCTTGCAGCGCCGAGTCCCTGCCCTATCTGGCCCTGACCCGCGCGCCATGGAGTGCGCAGTCGGAAGATAATTGGCATCAAGTGCCCGATATCGCGGGTGCAGTTGCTGCACTTGCAGGCCGCGCGCGCCGCGTGATGCTGGCCATCGGGCGGCAGAATCTGCTCGCTTTTGCGGCCCAGCCGCAGCATTTCTACCTTTTGCGGCTGGTAGACCCACCCGAGGCCCCGCTGCCCTTGCCGCAGACGCATGTGATCATCGATCGCGGCCCATTCACCCCTGAAAGCGACCGTGCGCTGATGGAGGCGCACAGGATTGATCTGATCGTGTCGAAAAACGCTGGCGGAACCGGGGCTTCGGCGAAACTGACAGCGGCCCGCGCGCTGCGCCTGCCAGTGATCATGATCGACCGCCCTGCCCTGCCTGCGCGGGCGGAGGTACATGACGTAACAGGCGTGCTGGACTGGCTGGATCATGCGGACACCCCGCGCGGCGTGTAGACAAGATCAGTGCCTGGGATTTGCCGCGTTTGTGACGACCCCACAATCACCACGGTGCGCATATCCGCCATTTCGGGGCGCGCTTCAGTCAACGGTACGATGGTCAACGCTTCCTCTGGCGTAGAGACAGCGCGGGCAAAGAGGATCAGCCGCGCCGGTTCGCATGTCTCGCGCAGGATCTTCAGCACGCGGCCAAATCCTTCGGGACGGGCCAGTGAGCGGGGGTTGTAGAAGGCCAGCGCGAAATCGGCCTCGACGGCGAGCCGCAGGCGCTTTTCGATCAACGCCCAGGGCTTCAGGTTGTCACTGAGATTGATCGCGCAGAAATCATGCCCCAAGGGCGCACCTGCCCGCGCTGCGGCCGCCAGCATCGCCGTGATGCCGGGCAGCACCCGGATATCCAGCCCGCGCCACGCTTCTGGCCCGCTTTCCAATGCTTCGAACAGGGCGGAGGCCATAGCGAACACCCCCGGATCGCCCGAACTGACCACAACCACGCGCGCCCCAGCCTGCGCCATATTCAGGGCATGTCTGGCGCGGTCCAGCTCGACGCGGTTATCGCTTTCATGCAGCGTCAGACCCAGGCGCGGGGCGACACGGCGCACATAGGGGATGTAGCCCACGATATCCGTGGCCTCTGCCACTGCGGCTGTCACTTCGGGCGTAATCAGACTGTCAGCCCCCGGCCCAAGGCCCGCCACCACGACCCAACCGCTCATGGTCGCCGCCCCTGCCCATGGATCAGTGCTATGGTGAAATAGGGCATGCGGCCTTCTTCAGCCTCGCTCAGCCGCATGACCTGCTCGCCCGACTGGCTGGCATATTGCACCAGCCATGTCTGACCTGCCCGCCCGGCTTGCACCAGCGCGCGGCGCAGTTTGGGCATATTGGTGCCGATCTTCATCACCACAACAGCATCCGAGCCTGAAATGCGCTGCACCAGTTCTTCTTCAGGCAAAGTCGCAGGCAGCACAGTCAGCACATCATCGCCCCATGTGATCGGCTGATCCGTCGCAGTCCAGGCCGCAGACATGCCGGTGATCGCAGGCACGACCCTGACCGGCACGCGACCTGTCAAGCGGCTGTGCAGATGCATGAAAGAGCCGTAGAAGAAAGGATCGCCCTCGCAGAGAACCACCACATCCGCACCGCTCCGGGCAAGCGCGGCCAAATGATCGCTGACGCGTTCGTAAAACGCGGAAAGCGTGGCGTTATAGGCCGGATCGCTTACAGGGATTTCCGTCGTCACCGGGTATTCCATCGGGTATTCCACCACATCGACATGCAATCGTCCCTCAACGATCTGGCGCGCATGGCCCTTGCGTCCGGCCTTGCGGAAATAGGCAACATGGTTTGCGCTGCGCAACAGCCGGTCAGCACGCAGGGTCATCAGATCGGGATCGCCCGGCCCCAGCCCCACCCCCCAGATGGTGCCACAATTTACAGGCGCGTTCATTCGGCGGCACTCGCGATGGCATTGACGGCGGCAACCGTGACCGCACTGCCGCCCAGACGGCCGCGCACAATCACGCAGGGCGCGGGCTGGTCGGCCCAGAGTGCCGCTTTGGATTCCGCCGCACCAATGAAACCCACAGGGCAACCGATGATCGCCGCTGGACGCGGGCAGTTCGGGTCCTGCAGCATGTTCAGCAAGTGAAAAAGCGCTGTAGGCGCATTTCCGATGGCAACGACCGCACCGGCAAGATGCGGTCGCCACAACTCCAGCGCCGCAGCCGAACGCGTGGTCTGCATCTGTGCGGCAAGTGCGGGTGTCTCGGGCGCGTTCAGCGTGCAGATCACGGCATTATCGGCAGGCAGGCGCTTGCGCGTGATCCCCTCCGACACCATACGCGCGTCACACAGGATCGGGGCACCCAAGCGCAAAGCCGCTTCTGCTGCCACCACCATGCCGGGCGAGAAATGAACATGCGCTTCCAGACCCACCAGACCGGCGGCATGGATCATACGCACTGTGACGCGCTCTTCTTCGGGGGTGAAGCGCGCGAGATCGGCCTCGGCGCGGATCGTCGCGAAGCTGTCGCGATAAATGGCAGCGCCATCAGTCTCATAAACATAGGGCATGGATCAGCGCCTTATCACAAGTGAAATTGTTTCCGGGACAAGGCCAGTCAGCGCGGGCTTGTCCCATGGCGCGCCGTCCCGGACAATATCGAAGCACCCAGCGCGCCCCACAAGTGTCAGCACCTCTGGGCCAGGATGCGCGCAGCCCTTGGAACAGCCAGAGACATGCAGCCCACCCCCTACCAGCGGCGCGAGCTTTGCAGCCAGTACGCGAGTTTCAACAGTGGCCTGCGCACAGCCCGGTGCGCCCGTGCAGGCGCGGACATTCAGGCGCGGGTCGCGCGGATCGATGATCGCATCGAGCGAAAGGTCGGGCGCTGGACCATCCAGCGCAATCATTCGCCACGGGGTTGTCAGAAGCGCTCTTTGAGTGTGAGCCAGTGCGCGCAGATCGCGGGCGGCAAGCTGGCCAAACGCGCCTGCGACCAAAGTGAGGGGGCCATGCGCGCCGGGCGTCATTGCAGGCGCTTCAGTCATGGGTTGCTCTGTGCCCTGAAACCGCACGGGCAAGAGCGTGCTGGTCAGATGACGTCTTAGCCGCCCACGCCCATCTGGCCCCACACCGCCAGAGGTGAGGAACCAGCGCGCCAGATCCAGCGCCAGCGGGACCGCCTGTTCCCGCGCCACGGCCAGGCCCAAGTCCTGCCCATCGGCGCGCAGGATCAGACCACTTTCCGCCCCTTCCAGCCGGATATCCCCGCTAATCCGGGCCAATCGCCGTTCAGGCCCCATGTCGAGCACGAAGCCGAACTTGCCCGGCAGGGATAGGAATTCTGCGGCGCGCAGCCCCTCAATCAGCGCCGCAGTGAGATCAGAGTCCTGCGCATGACGGAAAGGATCAAGGATCACATTGCGCCGCGCCTCAAACACCGGATCTTCATCCAGCAGCCCAAGCGCCCCCAGCCCCGCCACCATCGCTGCATGATCCGAGACACCCCGGATTTGCAGATTGGCGCGGCTGGTCAGTTCCAGAAACCCGGTCCCGAAGGTTTCGGCCAGATCGGCCAGCCCCAGCGCCTGCACAGGCGTCAGCCGCCCCAAGGGTGGGCGCACACGCACAACCAGACCGTCTGCGGCCATCATGGGACGATACGCACCGGGACACCATCCCTTGATCTCTGGGCGCGCGGCCTCAGTCATATGTCCCCTCCAACGCTGCGCGGATCGAATTACGGCGGGTCTGCCAGAGCCCTGCAGCGTCAAGTTCGGCGAAACGCGCGCGCATGGCGGCCAGCGCCTGTGGATTGGCCTTTTGCAGAAACTCCACCACCGTATCATCACCCAGGGTGGCGGCGTGGAACTGGTCGAACAGATGCGGGCCAACCACCCCTGCCAGATGCGCAAACGCGGCCATGTTTTCGAGCGTCACTGCGATTTCCGCCGCCCCCCGGAAGCCGTGACGCTGCATCCCCATAATCCAGTCCGGATGGGCCGCACGCGCCAGCACCACCCGCGCAACCTCCTCGGACAGAGCGCGAGCGCGCGGGCGGGCCGGGTCAGTATTGTCCAGATGGTATAGCGCTGCCTGCCCGCCGGTCAGGGCCTGCGCTGCCGCAAAGCCTGCCTCGTGGCTGGCATAATCCTCGGCCAGCAACAGGTCAGTTTCGGGCAGATCCTGCCCATGCACAAACGCCCCGGCACCCGCCACCCGCGCGCGCAAACCATCCATGTCCCGCGCAGCCTTGTCGCCATCGAGCGCCCATTCCGATGCTGCAAGCCATGCTGCGCCAGCCTGCGCGCGGGCATCGTCAGAATACTCGGTCAGAAGTGGTCCCATCCCCAGCCCGAATTGCCCCGGTGCAGGGCCGTATACCCGCGCGCCGGGGGCTGTGACATAGGGGTTCATATCCGCCGCTTCATCCCGCGCAGCCAAAGTGCGCACGACCTGCTGAAACAATGCCGAAAGTGTCGGAAACACATCGCGGAACAGACCAGAAACGCGCAGGGTCACATCTATGCGCGGATGCGCCATTTCGGCCAGCGGTACGATCTCGATACCCGATACCCGCTCTGATCCTTCATCCCAGACCGGTCGCGCCCCGATCAGTGCAAGCGCCATGGCGAAATCCTCTCCCGCGGTGCGCATCGTGGCCGAACCCCACAAATCGACCACCATACCGCGTGGCCAGTCTCCGTGATCCTGCAAATGCCGCCGGATCAACTCAGCAGCCAATCGTTCACCTTGGGCATAGGCCGCACGCGTGGGCACTGAACGCGGGTCCGTGGTGAACAGGTTGCGCCCCGTCGGCAGGACGTCCGTTCGGCCCCGATAAGGTGAGCCGGACGGCCCCGGCGCGATCCAGCACCCATTCAGTGCATCCACGAGCGCATGCGCTTCGCTTTGAACGGCAGGCACAGCGTCGAAACTCGTCTGTGCCTGCGGCGCGCGGCCCCAGATATGCAGCCCGTCGCCGAACTGGCTTTCCTTAACATCGCAAACGAAGCGATCAATCCTGGTAATCGCCTCGCTCACGCAAGCCTCTGCTGCAATGCCCAGATCAGACTCGACGCCAAGCGCGCGCGCTTCCTCCCGGATATCCCCCATCAGCCGATCCCTGCGGCGCGGGTCAAGGCCATCGGCGTTCGAGAACTCGTCGAGTAGCGCCTCCAGTCGGACGAAACGCTGCGGCGTGCCAGAGGCGCGCAATGGGGGCGGGATGTGACCCAAAGTGACCGCGCCGATACGGCGCTTGGCCTGCGCGGCCTCGCCCGGATCATTCACGATGAACGGATAGATCACCGGCAGCGCGCCAACCAGCGCTTCAGGCCAACAAGCATCTGAAAGCGCAACCGACTTGCCGGGCAGCCATTCCAGCGTCCCATGCGCGCCGATATGGATCAACGCATCAGCCTGTTTGCGCAGCCAAAGATAGAAGGCGACGTAAGCATGGCGCGGAGTGCGGCTCAGGTCATGATAATCGTCATCGCGTGCCGCGCGCGTGCCGCGTTCTGGCTGCAGCGCGATCACTGCGCGCTCAGAGCGCAACGCCGTGAAGGCAAAGCCCCCCTCACAGGCCAGCGGGTCATCTTCCGGTGCGCCCCATGTTTGCGCCAGCGCCGCTTGCAATTCGGGCGCGAGCGTCTGCAGCGCGGTCTTGTAGGCTGCCAAAGGCCATGTGATCCGCGCCGTTCCAAAGGCTTCGGCCAGTGGCGGTGTCTCTGCGGTGTCATGCCCTGCCGCCTTCAAGTCCGCGAGTATGGCCTCCATCGAGGCCAGCGGGTCCAGACCCACGGCATGCGCCATGTTCCAGGGCCGCCCCGGATAGGTCGAGAGCACGAATGCCAGCCTGCGTTGCGCAGGCGCTGTTCTGGCCAGATCATGCCAACCTTTGACCCGCGCTACAGCCGCGCGGATACGGGTGCCATCGGGGGCATGGGCATAGCGGGCAAATTCCAGCACCGGGTCTTGAACCTGCGGGTCTTTGAAGGACACGGCCCCTGCGAAAATCCGCCCGTCCACTTCGGGCAGCACCACATGCATTGCCAGATCCGCCGGTGACAGTCCGCGCTCCGATCCCTTCCACGCGGCGCAAGTCGCGGTCGAAAGCGCGACCTGAAACACCGGCACGCCTGCCGCATCGAGCGGCGAACCCGCACCGCCCCCACGGCCCGAAAACGAGGTCGCGTTGAGGATGGCCACAGGCTGCAAATGCGCCACTTGACGTGCCATCCATCCGCGCGCATCGGGCGCTTTCAACGAGGGCACGAACAGTCCGAGTGCGGCAAAGCCCTGCGCCTCCAGCTCGGCGCAAAGCGCCTTGATCGCGGCCAGATCGGCGGCCACCAACCAAGAGCGATAGAACACCACCAACACGCGCGGACGCATATCCGTTCCAAGGATCAGCGGACAGGCCACACCCTCTGCCGCGGTCCATGCACCCACCTCTGGCAGGGCTTTCGCGCCCCGCACAGGCCCTGCATAGAGCCCGGCGGCAAGGGAAAGCTGCGCCAGGGCGGCTTGCGCGGCCACCTCACCCCCGGCATCGCAGAGCCTCAAAAGTCGTTGCAAGGTCGAGCTTGGCAGCGTCGAGACCGCATCAAGCTGAGGATCAGGCCGCCCATCTGCCGGCAACACCGCCAATGCAATCCCCTTGGCGCGTGCAAGACGTTCCACCTGCTGCAGCCCGTAAGCCCAATAGGGCACCCCACCGATCAGCCGGATCAGGATACCGCGCGCACCTGCAAGCGTCTGCTCCAGATATGTATCCACTGAAAGCGGATGGCGCAGTGCCGCCAGATTGGCCAAACGCAGCGCGGGCAAGCTGCCTGCTGCCCGGTGCCAGCCTGCCGCAAACGCCCCCAGATCGCTGTCAGAGAAGGACAGCACCACCAGATCTGCTGGCGATTGCCCCAGATCCGTCGGTGTATCGGTCTCTTCCAGGCCATGGCTTTCGCGGAAGATCACATGCATGGGCTGCGCCTATTTTGCCGGAGCGGCGTCGGGCAACAGGATTGCACGGATCGCGGCGATATCGACATCATCATGCTCGGCAATCACCACCAACCGCCCAGAGCGAACTTCATCCGGGCGCCACGGCCGGTCAAACTGGTGCCGCACCCGCGCGCCGACCGCCTGCACCAGCAGCCGCATGGGCTTGCCTGTAACAGCGGCATAGCCCTTCACCCGCAGGATGCGATGCTCATGCGCCAGACGCTCAATCCGGACTGCCAGCGCAGAAGGGTCGCTGACTTCCGGCAGATCAATTACAACGCTCTCGAAATCGTCGTGCTCATGGTCGTGATGGCCGTCATGATGGCTCGGCCGCGCCGCCAGATCGTTTTCCGCTGCGGCTCCAAGCCCCAGAATCACGCGCGTATCCATCACACCTTCGGCAACCTCAACCACAGGCAGCACACGCGGCGTCTGTGTTGCAATCACCGCCCGCGCCCTGGCAAGCCCTGCGGCCCCGGCCAGATCAGGCTTGGTCAGAAGCACCAGATCGGCACAGGCAATCTGATCTTCGAACACTTCCGAGAGCGGCGTTTCATGGTCCAGACTGTCATCAGCAGCGCGCTGACGGTCCACCGCGGCCACATCGGGAGCGAACCGCCCCACTGCCACCGCTTCGGCATCCGCCAAAGCAATCACCCCATCAACGGTGATCTGCGAACGGATCGCTGGCCAGTCGAAAGCCTTCAACAAAGGCTTTGGCAACGCAAGCCCCGACGTCTCGATCAGGATGTGATCGGGGCGCGGCTCCAGCTTCATCAATGCCTCGATCGTGGGAATGAAATCATCGGCGACTGTGCAACAGATGCAGCCATTGGCCAGCTCGACGATATTCTCTTCGGGGCAGTCGGGCAGAGCACAGCCTCGCAGGATTTCACCATCGACCCCAACTTCGCCGAATTCATTCACAACGACCGCCAGACGCCGCCCGCCGGGATTGCGCAGCAGATGGCTGATCAACGTGGTCTTACCAGCCCCCAGAAAACCTGTAATCACTGTAACGGGAAGCTTCTCAAGCGTGGTCATTTGGAAAATCCTTCGATTGGGGGAATGCGTGCGATGCAATTCTTGCGGAAATGCTCAGGCCGTTCGCGCCAGGGCACAATCCCATCACAGGACGCCACATATTTTTGCACGCCGTCAAAAATCTCATCAAGATCGCCGTCAGCGGAAATCCGGCCATAGATATACGTCCAGCGCATGCCTCCGCGCAGGGCAATCGTGCAGCCTTGCGAACAATTCGAGAGGCATTCCACCTCGCAGATCCGCACGCTTTCAGGTGCAAGAGCGCGCAAACGGCGCGCCAGCACGGCTCCGGGGCGTTCGGGGGGCTCTTGCTTGCAGCCCATGGCCCGGCAGCGCGTGCAGACCAACAGTTCAATCTGCGCCTCGCTCATGGCGCACCCGTTGCGCAAACAGCAATATGCAACAGAAAATAGAGCTCAGAATATGGCATGGTGACACACATCTCTCCGGCAGCCTCCCGCTGCCATAAGTGAAGGGCACCTGCCGTGGATCCGCATTGCGCGGTCGTCCTCCAGCAACAGATCACCCCGTCTGCAGTGGCCCGCACAGGCGGGCAGCGAGTGCTGGCAGGTCTCCCGGCTTGCGGATGTTGAGGTTTCCCTCAGCGGTCGTCCCGCCTTCCCGACCTGTATAGGCCAGTGGCATTGGGCGACCTCTCCGGTCACGGTCGCGGGGGCGGCTGCGTTCGGGTTGACATTTCAACCTCGCGCATTCCCTTTTCACCTGCTAGGCAGGCACCAGCCCCTCTTCTTGGCCATATGGATATGCGACTGTCAAGGAAAAGCAGATGGATGACACCACCCGCCGCCACAACGAAAAAATGAAGCGCATCAAAGCCGCACGCGATGAGATGATGAAGTCCAAGACCGAAGAAAAAGGTCTGATCATGGTCCATACCGGCGCGGGCAAGGGCAAATCTTCCTCCGGGATTGGCATGATCATGCGCTGCATTGCACATGAGATGCCCTGCGCTGTGGTCCAGTTCATCAAGGGCAACTGGCAGACTGGCGAAAAGACCTTCCTGCGCGAGCGTTTTGCCGAGGAATGCCGATTC
This sequence comes from Natronohydrobacter sp., assembly GCA_007117255.1. Taxonomy (GTDB): domain Bacteria; phylum Pseudomonadota; class Alphaproteobacteria; order Rhodobacterales; family Rhodobacteraceae; genus Roseinatronobacter. Next base: position 31,890 of record SKGU01000011.1, read on the forward strand.
TTCGTCTCAGGTGAAGGCTTCACTTGGGAAACCCAGGACCGCGAGCGCGATGTGGCCGCAGCACAGAATGGCTGGCGAATCGCGCAAGAGCAGATCCTCGACCCCGAAATCCGCTTCGTGCTGCTCGATGAGATCAACATCGCCCTGCGCTATGAGTATCTTGATATTGACGAAGTGGTGGAGTTCCTGCTGACCCGCAAACCGCCCATGACCCATGTCTGCCTGACAGGCCGCAACGCCAAGCCCGAATTGATCGAAGCTGCGGATCTGGTGACAGAGATGACGCTGGTAAAACACCCCTTCCGAGACGGTATCAAGGCGCAACTGGGCGTCGAGTACTGAGCGGTATATGGGGGCGCTGCCCCCGCTCCCTGCGGTCGCCCCCCGGGATATTTGGACAAGGATGAAAAGGGATTGTTTACCTTTATGCGCGAAGGTGAGCCTGCGGTACAGGGAGGGATCCCGATGACCGCCAAGGGTGAAAGCACCGCGCCTCCCCCGGATAACCGGGCCCAGGCGCGGTGCCGATGTTCTGTGTTTCATCCTTGTCCAAATATCCCCGCCGGAGGCGCACATCTGCGCGTGAGAATCTCGCTTGGGGCCGCGTCATGACTGCGCTGATGATCCAGGGCGCGGGCAGCAATGTCGGAAAATCCATGCTGGTGGCGGGGCTGTGCCGCGCGGCCCGCGCGCGCGGCCTGTCGGTTGCGCCCTTCAAGCCGCAGAACATGTCCAACAATGCCGCCGTCACTGTGGACGGGGGCGAGATCGGGCGCGCGCAGGCGCTACAGGCATTTGCCTGCGGGCTGGAACCAGTGGTGGACATGAACCCGGTCCTGTTGAAGCCCGAATCCGAGACTGGCGCGCAGGTTATCGTGCAGGGAAAGCGCCTGACCACAACCCGTGCGGCCGAGTACAAGAACCTAAAGCCGGAACTCATGGGCGCAGTGCTCGAAAGCTTCAGGCGCCTAAGTGCGGCATATGACCTGGTGATCGTGGAGGGCGCGGGCAGCCCCGCCGAAGTTAATTTGCGCGCTGGCGATATTGCCAATATGGGCTTTGCTCGGGTGGCGGATGTGCCGGTCATACTCGTGGGTGACATCGACCGTGGGGGGGTCATCGCGCAGTTAGTCGGTACGCAGGCCGTGATTGACCCAGAAGATGCGGCCATGATCGCGGGTTTCGTGATCAACAAGTTCCGTGGCGACCCGCGCCTGTTCGACGGTGGATACAGGCTGATTGCCGCGTGCACCGGCTGGCCCGGTTTTGGTGTGCTGCCCTGGTTCACAGATGCGTGGCGCCTGCCAGCAGAGGATGCGCTTGATCTGCGAAATGGGCCGCGCCATACCGGGCTTCACATCGTCTGCCTGCAACTCTCGCGCATTGCGAATTTCGATGATCTCGACCCGCTCGCGCAGGAACCGGGAGTGCAACTGACCATGCTAGGCGCGGGACAGGCCATTCCGGGCGATGCAGATGTCGTGATCCTGCCCGGCACCAAATCAACGCGGGGGGATCTGGCTTTTCTGCGCGCGCAGGGCTGGGACATAGATCTTGCAGCCCATATCCGACGTGGCGGCCATGTGCTGGGGATTTGCGGCGGTTATCAGATGCTGGGTGCGTCAATTTCGGACCCTGACGGGCTGGAGGGACCCGCTGGGCGTGATCGCGGCCTCGGCCATCTGGCTATCGACACGGTGATGCACCCTGACAAACACCTGACGCGCGTGCAGGCCATGCATGCCGCAACCGGAAAGGCGTTTGACGGCTATGAAATCCATATAGGTCGCAGTGAGGGCGCAGACCGCGCGCGCCCTTTCGCCCATATCGCGGGTCAGCCAGAGGGCGCTATCAGCGCATCAGGGCGTGTGCAAGGCAGCTACCTGCATGGCATGTTCCGCGATGATGATTTTCGCGCTGCATGGCTGGCGGGTTTTGGGGTCTCTGTCCAGACTGGCTATACAGAGAGCATCGAGAACACGCTGGATACTCTGGCCGTACATCTTGAGGCGCATCTGAATGTAGCCGGATTGCTGACGCTTGCACGATAATGGGCGCGCCAATCCGCATAGCGTTCACTTGATTTTATGAAATAAGTTTTTTTTGCCGAACTTGAGCCGATAGACAGCTTCGCTGTCGAATACCGTGATAGCTCTCAGAACAGAGTGCAGCCTTGTAGCGCATTCGAAATAAAAATTTCATAATCTGCCAAGCCAGAGAGGCCAGACAATATCGCCCAAGCAACTTATAACTTCAGCGTTGAATGGCGGAGACGATGGGATTCGAACCCACGAGACCCTTCCGGGCCTACTCCCTTAGCAGGGGAGCGCCTTCGACCACTCGGCCACGTCTCCGTCGACCCGTGTAATGATGTCCCCCCAGAGC
>SKGU01000145.1 GCA_007117255.1 Natronohydrobacter sp.
GCGCCCGGATGATGCGCAGATCGACGCGGCCCTGGCCGCGTTCCGGGGCGATATCATGCAGGTTCCACCACAGTTTTCAGCCGTGAAGGTCGAAGGCGAACGCGCCTATGACATTGCCCGCGCAGGCGATGAGATGGAACTGGCCGCCCGCCCCCTCTGGGTGGAAAAGCTGGAGATGGTCGCGCGGCCTGACGCCGATCACGTCGAGCTGGAGATGGTCTGCGGCAAGGGCGGCTATGTGCGCTCCATCGCGCGCGATCTGGGGGCGGCACTGGGCTGTCACGGGCATGTGCTGTGGCTGCGGCGCACATGGTCGGGGCCGTTTGATGCTAAAGACGGGTTGAGCATGGATCAGATCGAGGCCCTGGCGCAAAGCCCGGAGCTCGACACGCATTTGCGTCCGCTGGAACAGGGACTTGCCGATCTGCCGGAACTGCCTGCAACGCCTGAGGGGGCCGCCAAGCTGCGCAATGGCAATCCCGGCATGGTGCTGGCCTCCAGCGTCGATTATGGCGATGAAGCCTGGGCCAGCCATCAGGGCCGCGCGGTCGCGGTGGGTATCTACAAGGCGGGCGAGTTGCACCCCAACCGCGTGTTCAATCAGGACTGATGGACGGCGCGCAGATCATAACGCGCAGCCATGTGAAAGGCGATGCGCCCTCCATCGCGGTCTATTCGCCCTGTGAGACATTTCGTTACTTGCTGACACGCGAATGGGCGCCCGATCAGGGGCGCGCACTTTTCGTGATGCTGAACCCCTCGACCGCGACCGAGGTGCAGAACGATCCTACAGTTGAACGCTGCGAGCGGCGCGCGCGCGCGCTGGGTTTCGGGGCGTTCCGGGTGTGCAATATCTTTGCCTATCGCGCGACGGACCCGCGTGTCATGCGCGCGGCCCCCGATCCAATCGGCCCGCTGAATGACCGCGCAATTACCGAGAGCGCGCCCTGGGCTGACCGGATAATCTGCGCATGGGGCACGCATGGCGCGCATCTGGCGCGCGGCGCGGCAGTGGAAAGGCTGTTGCGCGCGACGGGCCAGCCGCTTTGGCATCTGGGGCTGAGCCAGAAGGGCCACCCCAAACACCCGCTGTATATCGGCTATAGCGTTGAGCCACAGCTTTGGGATTAGCGTAAGAACGCATCCCCAAAGCCCATGCGCTGCACAGATACCAGCGCACGATGCGCGCTGTCCGGCGAGGCGAAGGGACCAACTGTTACAACATTCAGACCGCGCGACTGATGGATGCGGGCTGGCAATCCAGCATTGGCCAACCGCGCGCGCAGACGTGTCGCGTTTGAAGGCACGCCAAAACTGCCAACCTGCACCACACGCCCTGATCTTGACTGCGATTGCGGGGCTGAATGCGCTTTGCGTATCGGCGCGGCACCGGGCAAGGCAATCGGTTCCCCCTGGGCGCGCGGGCCGCCATTGAAATATTCGTCCAGAAACAGCGCCCGGCTGGTCACGCAACGCACCAAAGGACGGCCGAGTGTTGTATCAACCAACTGCCCGTAAGGTGCGCTGGCCGGGCAGGACGGGTGCCGGCCTGACGCGTCAGCGCGCGGGACCGCGCGTTTAGCGCGTGCGCGCTGTTGTTGGGGGGCCGCGCGGCGGGGTTGCACCCGTGCGGGGGGTGCGGGCGCTGGCCGGGATGCTGCCACAGGGGCAGATGCCACAGGCGCAGATGCCACCGGGGCCACTGATGCAGGTGCTGCGGTTTCTGGTGCTGAGGCTTCTGCAGCGGCAGTCTCAGGCACTTCAGGTTCGGTGGTTTCGGCTTCAGCAGTCGGTGTCTCGCCACAGACTGGACGGCGATCGGGGCCGTAACGCGGAATCCATGTGACTTCGCCACCGAAGGTTGACCGCAGGAAAACACAGCCCTGACTGTCGGTGTATTCGCGGCCTTCAAACTCCGGAGGCGGCAATTCGGCCGGCGCCGCGCCATTTGTCTGAGCAAAGGCCGCTGTTTGGGCGCATAATAAGATACCGACCGAAAACACCACATATTTCATTAATATATCCCCCGAAATCCGCCTGTGCAGCATGGCCTCGCCTATAGCCGATTGTAAAGCAGATTTGGGCCGGTGGATACTCTATAATGTGCCAAAAATTCGATCACCCGCATCCCCTAGTCCCGGCACGATATATCCTTTCTCATTCAGATGGCTATCTAGCGAAGCTGTCACAATCCGCACATCGGGATGCTCACGCGCCATGCAATCCACACCTTCAGGGGCTGCCAGCAGGCAGATCAAAGTGATATCGGTGGCCCCTGCCTCTTTCAGCAGAGCGACAGCCGCAGCCGAAGAGTTGCCCGTGGCCAGCATCGGATCGACCGCAATCACCAGCCGTCCCGAAATTTCGGGTGGCAGCTTGCAGTAATATTGAACGGGCTTCAGCGTCGCCTCGTCCCGATAAAGCCCGACAAAACCCACTTTCGCGGTCGGGATCACGTCGAGCACGCCGTCCAGAAGCCCGTTGCCCGCACGCAGGATCGACACCACAACCGGGTCCGGGCCATCGAGCATCGGTGCCTCCATATCCACAAGGGGCGTGGTGATGGCTTGCGATTTAAGCGGCAGGTGGCGCGCGGCCTCATAGGTCAGAAGCAGGCTGATTTCACGCAGCAGGCGGCGGAAATCCGGCCCCGGTGTCCGTGCATCGCGCATCAGCGACAGCTTGTGCTGCACCAGCGGGTGATCAACAATGGTCATTTTCGGGTGGGTCATGTCTGCTCCAGTCTGGCGGCAAGTGTCGCGCGGGTTTCAGGATCGCAAAAGGCGGCATCCAGCGCAATGCGGTTGATCTCGGTGAATTCTGGTATGTCCCAGCCGAATACCTCGGCCAATGCCTGATATTCGCGCTGCATGGTGGTGTGGAAAAATGGCGGGTCGTCCGTGGATACGGTGACTTTAACGCCCGCGTCGCGCAACCGCGCAATCGGATGGGCTTTCAGTTCGGGATAGACACCCAACGCGATGTTGGATCCGGGGCACACTTCCAACACGACACCGCGCGCGGCCAGATCATCGATCAATGCCGTGTCTTCCACTGCGCGCACGCCATGACCGATACGACTGACGCGCAAATGGTCCAGCGCATCGCGCACCGATTGCGGCCCACCCCATTCGCCCGCATGCGCGGTCAGGCCAAGGCCCGCTTCACGCGCAGCATCAAAGGCGTAAGTGAATTCCTTGGGGTGGAAGCGGTTCTCGTCGCCCGCGATACCAAATCCCGTAATGAAATGACCCGCCGTTTCCTGCGCGCACCGCGCGATCACACGCGCCTGTTCCGGCCCGAAATGGCGGATACAGGTGATGCAACCGCGCAGCGTGATGCCCATGCGCGCCTGAGCTGTCGCCGCTGCAGTCTCTATCGCGGCCAGATACTCGCGCCACGCGACGAGATCACCGCCACCGCAAAAATCAGGTGACAGGAAAGCCTCGGAATAGATCACACCTTCGGCGGCAGATTGCTCCAGCACGGCAAGCGTCAGATCATGAAAATCCTGCGGGTTGGTCAGGACCGTACAGGCGGCTTCATAGACGCGCAGAAAATCGACAAAGTCACTATAGGCATAATCGCCACGCTCATCAAAGATACCAGACAAGTCAATGTGCTTGCGCCCCGCCAGCATGCGGATGAAATCGGGCGGCGCGGCCCCTTCAAGATGCAGATGCAATTCCAGCTTTGGCAGTGTTGTCAGATCGCTCATGTCAGGAAACTCCGTCCCGGCCCTTGTGCGGGCACACCAAGATGCGCGGCGATGCTGGCCGCGACATCCGCAAAAGCGCAATGGCCGATTTCACCCGCGCCCGCGCCTGCGACCAGAACCGGCACACGTTCGCGCGTATGATCCGTGCCCGGCGCTGTCGGGTCGTTGCCGTGATCTGCCGTGATCACCAGCAGATCGCCCGGTCGCAGCCTGCCCAGCGCCTGCCCTGCCACCCCGTCAAACCATTCCAGCGCGCGGGCATAGCCTGCGACATCGCGCGTATGACCATAAAGCGAGTCAAACTCGACAAAGTTGCAAAAGGTCAAGGAGTTTGGCTCTGCTTCGTCAACAAGACGCAAGAAATGCTCAGAAAGTGCAAGGTCGTCCTTACCCTTATGTACCTCATCAATACCCTGACCTGAAAAGATATCTGCAATCTTCCCAACAGCATGCACGCGCCCGCCAGCGGCCTGAACCCAATCGCACAATGTTGGCGCCGGTGGCGCCATGGCAAAGTCGCGTCGGTTTCCTGTGCGCCGAAAACCTGTTTCGACATCACCGATAAAGGGACGCGCAATCACACGGCCCACGCGCAATGCATGCATGGTGGGCGCCAAGGCGGCGCAAAGGTTGTAGAGACGCTCCAGCCCGAAATGCTGCTCATGCGCTGCAATCTGAAAGACGCTGTCAACAGAGGTGTAGCAGATCGGCCAGCCCGTGCGCAGATGCTCCGCCCCCAGTGCTTCGACAATAGGAATGCCCGCCGCATGACAGTTCCCCAGAATACCCTGCGTGTCTGCAAGCGCGCAGACCTGTGCAACCATATCTTCGGGGAAGGCCGGGACGCTGCGCGGAAAATAAGCCCAGTCCCAAGGCACGGGCTGGCCTGCGAGTTCCCAATGCCCAGACGGTGTGTCCTTGCCGCGCGACTGCTCTGTCGCAGCGCCCCACAGCCCCGCAGGCACAGCTGTCATCCCCGGCACTTGCGCACCAGAGGCCAGACGGATCGCCGCACCAAGCCCAAGGCCGTCAAGCACAGGCAGATTGAGCGGGCCGCGTCGCCCGGTATCCGCGCGCCCTTCGGCACAGGCTTGCGCGATATGGGCCAGCGTATTGGCACCCTCATCCCCGAATTCTGCGGCATCGGGCGCGCCACCGCAGCCCACTGAATCCATCACCACCAGAAAGGCGCGCGCCATCAGGCGTTGTCCATGTGGCTTGCGCCGAAGGCGCCCGGCAACAATTCATCCACCCGCATCACGCGGCGCGCGCCATTCAATGCCGCCAGTGTAACGTGCACATCCGGACCTGCGAATTCCGCGATTTTCTGACGGCACCCTCCGCATGGTGGCACTGGGTCCGGACTGTCAGCCACGACCAGAATCTCGGCAATCACAGTGTCGCCTGCAGCCACCATCGCGGCAATCGCACCCGCTTCGGCGCAAGTCCCTTCGGGGTAGGCAACGTTCTCGACATTGCAGCCGACATAGACCGCGCCAGAGGCCGCGCGCAGCGCCGCCCCCACCTTGAAACGGGAATAAGGCACATAGGCGTTCTCGCGCACTTTGCACGCGGCGTCATAAAGGGTCATGCTTTGCTCCCGTGTTTGTCCTAAACTAGCGCCGCCGGCCTGTCCTTTGCAAGCGCCTGGCGGGGAACAGGCCAAACCGCGATCCGGCTTGCAAAAAAGGACGACACCTGCGAATAAGAACTCGTTTAACATTAAACCAAATCCGCGCGAGGGAGTGAGATGCCAGAGAACAGCCCTGAAGATACCCGCCATCCGGCGCTTCTCTATCACGAATTCCCAAGCCCTGGTAAGCTGGAAGTCCGCCCCACAAAACCGTTGGCAAATGGTTACGACCTGTCGCGCGCCTACAGCCCCGGTGTGGCCGAAGCCTGTATGGAGATCAAGGCGAATCCCGAAGAGGCAGCGCGCTACACCGTTCGGGGCAATCTGGTGGCTGTGGTCACGAACGGTACTGCCGTGTTGGGTTTGGGCAATATCGGTGCGCTGGCGTCCAAACCGGTGATGGAAGGCAAGGCAGTTCTGTTCAAGAAATTCGCCAACATCGATTGTTTCGACATCGAAGTGAACGAGTCCGACCCGGAAAAACTGGCAGATATCGTCTGCGCGCTGGAACCTACATTCGGCGCGATCAATCTGGAAGATATCAAGGCCCCAGATTGCTTTATCGTGGAAAAGCTGTGCCGCGAACGCATGGGCATTCCGGTCTTTCATGACGATCAGCACGGCACGGCGATCGTGGTGGGTGCAGCGGCGACCAATGCCTTGCGCGTCGCAGGCAAACGGTTTGAAGATATCAAGATCGTCAGCACCGGCGGGGGCGCGGCCGGTATCGCCTGCCTGAACATGCTGCTGAAACTGGGCGTGAAGCGCGAGAATGTGTGGCTGTGCGATGTGCATGGACTGGTTTACGCGGGCCGCGAGATCGACATGAATCCGCAGAAGGCCGCCTTCGCCCAAGAGACGGACATGCGCACATTGGATGAGGTGGTCGATGGTGCCGACCTTTTCCTTGGCTTGTCCGGTCCCGGCGTTCTGAAACCCGCGCAAGTGGCCCGCATGGCCGCGCGCCCGATCATTTTCGCACTGGCCAATCCGACACCGGAGATTCTGCCAGATGAAGTGCGCGCCGTTGCACCCGATGCGATCATGGCCACGGGGCGGTCTGATTTCCCCAATCAGGTCAATAATGTCCTGTGCTTTCCATTCATTTTCCGTGGCGCGCTGGATGTTGGCGCGACCGAGATCAATGACGCCATGCAGATCGGCTGCGTTGAAGGCATTGCAGCGCTGGCGCGCGCCACGACCAGCGCCGAGGCAGCCGCCGCCTACAAGGGCGAGCAACTGAGTTTCGGCCCCGATTACCTGATCCCCAAACCTTTTGACCCGCGCCTGATGGGCGTGGTCGCAACCGCTGTGGCCAGGGCCGCGATGGAATCGGGCGTCGCCAAGCGCCCGGTCGCAGATCTCGAAGCTTATAAAGCGGGCCTTGATGCGTCTGTCTTCCGGTCCGCCATGATCATGCGGCCAGTGTTCGAGACCGCCCGTCAGACTGAACGGCGCATTGTCTTTGCAGAGGGCGAGGATGAACGCGTGTTGCGCACCGCCTCTGCCATGCTGGAAGAAACTGTCGAGGTGCCAATTCTGATCGGTCGCCCTGAAGTCATCGAGATGCGGCTTGAACGCGCCGGGCTGTCGATCAAGCCAGGGCGCGATTTCGAATTGGTCAATCCGCAAGATGACCCGCGCTACCGCGATTACTGGCAAAGCTATCATGCCCTCATGCAGCGGCGCGGCGTGACACCTGATCTGGCGCGCGCCATCATGCGCACCAACACGACCGCCATCGGCGCGATCATGGTGCATCGGGGCGATGCCGACAGCCTGATATGCGGCACATTCGGGCAGTTCCTATGGCACCTGAATTACGTCAATCAGATCCTGGGTAATGAAGGACGTCACCCAGTCGGTGCGCTGTCGCTGATGATCCAGCAGGAAGGCAACCTGTTCATTGCTGACACGCAGGTTCATCCCAACCCGACGCCAGAGCAGATTGCAGAAACTGTGATCGGCGCGGCGCGGCATGTGCGCCGCTTCGGGCTTGCGCCCAAGGTGGCGCTGTGTTCGCACAGTCAGTTCGGCAATCTTGACACCCCATCAGGGCGCACCATGCGCGCGGCACTGGAACTGCTGGATGCGCAGGGTTTGGATTTCGACTATGAAGGCGAAATGCATGTTGATGCCGCGCTGGACCCGGAACTGCGCGCGCGCCTGTTGCCCAATTCCCGGTTCGAGGGGCCTGCCAATGTGCTGATCTTCTCGAACACGGATGCGGCCAGTGGCGTGCGCAATATCCTGAAAACACGCGGCGGGGCGCTGGAAGTTGGGCCTATTCTGATGGGCATGGGCAATACGGCACATATCGTGACACCCTCCATCACAGCGCGCGGCTTGCTGAATATGTCGGCCCTGGCCGGAACACCGGTTGCACATTACGGCTAAGGGCAACCGGCTTTGCAAACTTGGCCTGCTGTGGTGCAAACTCAACGCGACAGCAGGTAGGTTTGCAAAAATTTGCCAGCCTGCGTGGATAATTCTGCAAATTTTCAGGTGTGGGCGCAGCGTGTTGCCGGTAACAGCCATTGCGCGAGGGGCTTTCTTGCGTCTATCCCTTCCCCAACGACAGCTTGAGGGAGGAAACCTGCATGCGTTACGCGGATCTGCACCAGCGATCAATCACCGACCCAAACGGATTCTGGATGGAGCAGGCTCAGGCGATTGACTGGGTGACGCCACCATCAAAAGCGCTGTTTGACGAACATGCACCTCTGTATGAGTGGTTCAGCGATGGGATGGTGAATGCCTGCTGGAACGCACTGGACCGCCATATTGAGGCCGGAAACGGCGACCGGATCGCCGTGATCCATGACAGCCCGGTGACAAACAGCATTACCAAACTCACCTATACCGAAATGCGCGACCGCGTGGCCGCCCTTGCGGGCGCGCTGGCAGCGAAGGGCGTCACCAAAGGCGACCGGGTCATCATCTACATGCCGATGGTGCCTGAAGCGCTGATGGCGATGCTGGCCTGCGGGCGCCTTGGAGCGATTCATTCGGTCGTGTTTGGTGGATTTGCCGCGCATGAACTGGCGGTGCGGATCAATGACGCGCAGCCCAAATGCATCATCGCCGGATCTTGCGGGATCGAGCCGGGGCGCGTGGTGGCTTACAAGCCGCTGCTGGACGGCGCGATTTCAGAGGCGACGCACAAGCCCGATTTTACCGTGATCCTGCAACGCGATGCGCTGCATGCTGATCTGGTCGCGGGCCGCGATCATGACTGGGCGGAATTTGTCCGAGATGCCAAACCCGCCGATTGCGTGCCGGTCGAGGGCAATCATCCGGCCTATGTGCTCTATACTTCTGGCACCACGGGTCAGCCCAAGGGCGTGATCCGCGCCACAGGCGGGCATCTGGTGGCGCTTCAGTGGACGATGAAAAACATCTATGATGTCGATCCGGGCGAGGTGTTCTGGGCGGCCTCCGATGTGGGCTGGGTCGTGGGCCACAGTTATATTTGTTACGCGCCGCTGATCGCGGGCAACACGACAATCGTGTTCGAGGGCAAACCTGTCGGCACGCCTGACGCGGGCACCTTCTGGCGTGTGATTTCCGAACATAAGGTCAAGAGCTTTTTCACCGCACCCACCGCTTTCCGCGCCGTCAAGCGCGAAGACCCGACAGGCGCGTTTGTTGGCAAATACGATCTGTCCTGCCTGAAAACGGTTTATCTGGCGGGTGAGCGTGCGGACCCGGACACAATTGTCTGGGCGCAGGATCAGTTGAAAGTGCCGGTTGTAGATCACTGGTGGCAGACCGAAACCGGCTGGCCCATGGCCGCGAACCCGATGGGGGTCGAAGCGCTGCCGATCAAGCTTGGATCACCTGCCGTGGCCATGCCGGGCTATGATATTCATGTGTTGGACGAAGGCGGCCATCCGGTCAGCGCTGGCACATTGGGGGCCATCGCCGTGAAATTGCCGTTGCCACCCGGCACGCTGCCAACATTGTGGAATGCCGAAGCACGGTTTCGCAAAAGCTACCTGGAACAGTTCCCCGGCTATTATGCGACGGGTGATGCGGGCTATATGGACGAAGACGGCTATGTCTACATCATGGCGCGCACGGATGATGTGATCAATGTGGCCGGGCACCGCCTGTCCACAGGCGCGATGGAAGAAGTGCTGGCCAGCCATCCCGATGTCGCCGAATGCGCCGTTATCGGGGTCGCGGATGATCTGAAAGGGCAGTTGCCGCTTGGGTTCCTCTGTCTGAACAAAGGGGCCACACAAACGCCCGAAAACGTTGTAAAAGATTGCATCAAGTTGGTGCGTGATCAGATTGGGCCAGTGGCTGCATTCAAACTCGCTGTGGTTGTGGATCGTCTGCCCAAGACGCGATCGGGCAAGATTCTGCGGGCAACGATGGCGCAGATCGCAGACAGCAAACCCTTCAAAATGCCGGCGACGATCGATGATCCGATTATCCTGGATGAAATCGCGACAGGGCTGAAATCGCTGGGCTACGCAAAAGGCTGAAACCAGCTCACTTCACCGCATTGGTCGCATCGAAATGCACCAATGCGGTTGAAGTTACTGTGAAAACAGGACTAAGGTTGCGACAGGACGATATCAAAATGAGACATCGTCCTGTCGCGGCACGTCAGTTTGGTTTTCTTACACAGTATTGGCCCATGGTCTTGATGACACTAGACGAAACAACCTTAAGCGCCCTGCTCGCGATGGGCGGCGAAGATTTGCGCCTACAACTTCTGCACGACCTGTCCAGAATCGAGGGACGCATTTCGCCTCTGTGTTGCGCGCCGCCATCCGGGGCCACCATGTCGTCTGACCAGCTGCGCCACCTCTTGCATGAGATGCGCGGCATTGCCGTGACGGTCGGTGCCAGCAAGCTGGCGCAGGCTTGCGCTGCTGCCGAAGCCGACACGGTGGCATTACCGGTCGAGGCGATGTCATCGCAATTGTCTGAGGTTGTAGATGACTGCAAGATATTGCGAGCGCAGATCGCACAGCACCCGATGACGCCCGCATGACTAGGGCATCGCAAAGCAGCACTGATCCCGGTTTGCTTCTTGTCGAGGACACACCGTCCATTCAGATGCTTTACCGTACGGTCCTGACCAAGGCCGGTTATACGCCAATCTGCGCCGATTCGGGCGCGGCTGCGCTGGCCTTGTTTGAAGAGCATCGCCCCGGTGTGGTGTTGCTGGATCTGATGCTACCCGATATCGACGGGCTGGCCGTGATGAGCCAGATGCTGCAGAGCGCGCCGGAAACGCGGGTTATTGTGGTCACGGCAAACGGTTCAGTGAACAAGGCTGTTGAAGCCACGCGCAAGGGGGCACATGACTTTCTGGTCAAACCGCTTGGCGATGTGCGGCTGGTAGGCGCTGTTGCCAGTGCTTTTGCGGACTGTCGCGCAAGCGCGTTGCGCGCAAGCGGTGCCAATGCCGCGATCGCAGAAAAGGTCGCCAGCGTATTCGTCGCTCAATGCGATCAGATGCAAGCCCTGCGCACGGTCATGCGTGCTGTTGCGCAATCAAAAGCGCCTGTGTTCATTCACGGCGCAAGCGGCACTGGCAAAAGAACCGCAGCAGAGGCAATTCACGCACTTTCTCCTAGGGCGGGACGCCCTTTCGTCACCTTCAAATGCGCCAGCCTGAACAGCACGGCTTTGGAAGGGGCGCTGTTCGGAACGGGACCACTGGACCAAACTGAACATCGTGACAGCCGAGATTGCGCGATACGCCAAGCGCAAGGAGGCACGCTGTTGCTGCAATCGCCGGAACTGCTGGCGCCGGAGCATCAGGCAAGATTGCTGGCCGTTCTGAACAATGCGTCACTGACCCTGTCTGCATCTGAGGAATTGCCAGTCGATATCCGCATTATCTGCACATCCAGCCGTGACCCGCACGACGCCATGCGCGCAGGCCAGTTGAGCGATGAACTATTCTACCGCCTGTTTGTCTTTCCCATCTCCATGCCATCCCTACGCGAGCGGTCCGAAGACATTCCAGCGCTGGTGGACCTGTTCCTGCCAGAAATCGCAAGACAGGAAGGAAAGCAATTCTCGACGATCGCCCCTGACGCGCGCGCTGCACTGCAACGACAAAGCTGGGACGGCAACCTGCATGAATTGCGCAACGTGCTGCGGCAAGCTGTGGTACTGAATGACGGGCCAGAACTGACAGCCGCCATGTTGCCGCTTAGCCAGACTGTACATAAGGGCACTGCTGCCACTGACACCCCTGCCGCACAAGACGTACATAGCGCGTTGATTGGCATGACCCTTGCCCAGATCGAAGAATTTGCGATCCGCGCAGCCATCGAACGTCACAACGGGTCTATTCCGCGCGCGGCGCAGGAACTGGACATTGCGCCCTCGACAATCTATCGCAAGCGCGATGGCTGGACCGACCCCTCTTTGTGATGGCGCGCGCAGCGTACTGATCACCGGCTGTTCCTCTGGAATTGGCTATCACGCAGCGCATGCCTTGGCGGCGCGCGGATGGCGTGTCTTCGCCACCTGCCGCAAAGCGGAAGACTGCGCACAGCTTCAGACCGAAGGTTTGGAGAGCTTCCAGCTTGACTACACAGAC
>SKGU01000327.1 GCA_007117255.1 Natronohydrobacter sp.
CGGCGAGCAAGGCAAGGATGCTGAAGCCTGGCCACCGCATATGCAGATACTCTGACAATGGCAGCCCGTTTGGCGGGGTCATGGCAAGGTTCCACGCCAGCAATGCCAGAATGAGCATGGCATGGCGGCGGGCGATGCGCGGGCCTTTGGCGGTGGCCGGATTGAACTGTTGCTGCAAGACCAGCGGCATGAACACGACATAGGCCAGCGCTGTCGTGAATGCCTGATGATGCCAGTCTGGAATGACCTCCCAGTGCCGGTCGGCCACCGCCCATGCCAGCGCCATCAGCAGAGGCAGACCAAGGATGATGGCAAGGGCATATGTGGCGGCGCGTGTGGTGGTCATGGGACTGTCCAAAGGGTCACAAGCGGCGTATATAGGTAGGGGGCTTGTGACTATTCTTGCCCATATAGGCGATAATTATCGCTGCGACTCCGACACCGATTCCTCCAATGGCGATGCCTTCAAGCGCGTAACCCGGATCGGATGTCGTGGCAAAAACGATGTGGACAAACGCGGCACAGGCCAGACATTCCCAGATCTGTAATGTCCCTTTGGCCAGAGCCGTGGCCCCATGGTTGCGCGGTAGTGTCATCGGCAAGATCACATTCCCAATCAGGCCGATCATGAACAGCCAGACCCAGATCACCTGCGGCATCGACCAAGTGTTGATGACCCCGGAAAAGACCGCCATGATAAGCGCCATGCCGATCACTGAGCCAAACTCTTTGACTAAAACACGGCGCATTCTGGGCTTTTGCCAAATCACAGGGCCAAACCACCATAACCAGATTGCGATTAGTCCAGCCACCATGATCAGTGTGACCTGTAGTTTTTCAAAGAGTTGCAAAAACGCTAATTCGTCCGCGGCTTCAGGAAATCCCTGATAAAGGCTCATCAGTGGTAAAAGCCCCAGAATGAACAGCAAATACCTACGCGCCTTGCGTGGCCCTTTTGCGGTGGCGGGATTATGCATCTGGTGCAACGCCCCCGGCAGCAGGACAACCGCAAACACGGCGATGTGGAATGCGAAGTGCCCGCAATCAGGTGTCAGGGTCGCACTCCGCGGCGATAGGTTGTGCAAAAGCGTCATAAGAAGCGCAGTGCCAAAGATTGCGCCCCAGAAGAAATAGGCTTCGCCGTCGGTAGTCATTTAGCGGTATCCATCTGAAATATCGTCCTTACTGGCGGGAGCGATCCGGGCGGGGGGTTTGGGGAAAAAACACGGCAAGACCAGCGCAACCGACACCAAGCCCCCTGCGACCCCTAGCGCAGATGTCAGAAGAAAGGCGATTTGCTGGTCGGGGTCTTCGGGGCGCGCGTATCCGCTGATCCAGAAAAGCACCAGAACTGCCGCGCCGAAGGACAGTTCTTCGCCCAACCCCATCACCCAGCGCCCCAGCCGTGATGCACCCGCGCGCGGCACTGTGCCCGGGATCAGCACGCCCGCCACCACGCCCAGACAGATCAGCCAGATCCACAGCGCCTGCGCTGCGGTTGCCTGCGCGATCAGCCAGAGCGGCAGCGCCATAAGCGTGGCAAAGCCCACGCAGCGCAGCGCGCGGCGACCCAAGACGCGGCGGGCCAGAGGCCGCAGGCGGTTGACATGCGCCAGAAGCCCCCACGCGCCCAGTGCCATGATAGCCCCCAGAAACGGCAGCCACCTTAACAGAGTGGGTGTAAGATCGTCGCCAGTCTGCGGAGTGTTTGCCGCCAGGATCACGGCAAGGAAAGCGGCCAAGCCGATAAAGTGTCTGCGAGACTGGCGTGGTCCGTTTGGCACCGCAATAGTCCGCTCCTGCAAGAGCGCAGAAGGCGCAAACCAGATCAGACCCAAGGCCATCACCAGCGCCGTTTGATAGGGCGCGCGCGGGGTATCGGGCATGGCCAGCGCCAGCACCTGCATCGCCCCGAAGAACACCAAGGGCAGCCCGAGCAGGAAGGCCAGCGACCAGAGCGCATCGCGGTTGGTTTTCATAGATCGTCCCAAATGCTCAGACGATGTTTGCGACGGTCGAGATGGTAGGCAAGCGCCATACCGCCGCCAAAAATCAGTCCGGCGGCGAGCGCGTTGAGACCCACGTTTGAGATATCGCGCGCGCCAATCGAACGCGTCAGCGCCGATAAGACGGCCATACCGATGGCGAACAAAGCTCCAAAGCCCAACATGGTCGATAGAAATGACCGGTAATGCGGCGGGCGCACGCGCAGGCCCAGTTTGCGCAAGCCCCGATCGACATGCGGGTCAAAATTGGCCCGCCACATGCCCGTAGCTTCCAACTCGGCGAGCGCGGTCTGAAGCTTGCGGTCGAATTCGGATGTTTCCGGCACTGCTTTCACCTGAAATGTATAATCTACAGGCAGATTATGACTTGCATCGCTCAATCCCTGCAATCATAAATTCACGCAAAACATGAATATTCTTAATGGGGGCGGCAGATGCAACGCATTCAACGCATGGCGACAGCGCTTTTGCCCGTGATGGGTGTGTTCTGTCTCTTCTACGTTATCTTCACAGGGCATGATGCGCTGGATCTGGCCATCCTGACGCCTGAACGCTGGCTTGACAGCCGATATGCCGATCCACAGGTGCAAATCCCGCAAAGCACCCGGATTGTCGCGGCCCTGGCCTTGCTCAGCCCCGTCATCGCGGGCCTCGTGGCTGTGTTGATGGCGATCTATGTACTCAACCTCGTGCGCCAAGGGGTGCTGTTTGATGAACGTATCGCGCGCGGCTTTCGCGTCGCGGGGGTGGCGACGGCGGTTTCAGGTATCCTTGGCATGGCGATATCATGGCTCCGGCCCACGATCCTGTCCTGGCATAACCAAGGCGGCGCGCTTACGCCCGATTTCTTCTTTCACTCCGACACGGCGGGGCTGATCGTCTGCGGGGCCATGTTCTGGCTGGTGGGCTGGATCATGCGCGAGGCCATCCAGATTGCCCAGGATAATGAGGGTTTCATCTGATGCAGATCATCGTCCGGCTGGATGTGATGCTGGCCAAACGCAAGATGAAATCAAAGGATCTGGCCGAGGTGATCGGCATCAGCACCCAAAACCTGAGCCTGCTGAAAACCGGTCAGGTGCGCGGCATCCGGTTTGAAACATTGGCGAAGATCTGCGCCGCACTCGATTGCCAGCCGGGCGACCTGCTGGAAGCTGTTCCTGACGACTGACCGATTACTGGATTTCCCAATGACCCTTTTCAAGAAACTGAGTGTTTTTGCGC
>SKGU01000068.1 GCA_007117255.1 Natronohydrobacter sp.
AGATGCTGCGACTTGGAGCGCTTGACTTTAGGCTGCCGCGGCTTGCGGATCAGCTGTTGGATCGTTGGCATTCCGGTTCTTCCCGTTTCAACCCGTTGACACAGCGCTTGCGCGCCTCTCTTACATGCGCCCAGACCGATTGCCAGAACGCACAAAACCGCTTGCGTCCCATGCAGGGGCGCCGCGGTGGAATTCCAGAGGATCGGGGCAACTTGGCCCGGATCATGACCACTTCAATTTTGATACCTGACAAGGTGCACATAAGCACCCCGACTATCAGGTCGCCTGCGTATAGGAGGAGTCGCCGGGGATGTCAACAGCCCCATCCTTCTATAGCGACAAGGACAGCAAGTCAGGCAGTTGATGCGAAAAATGGGCTTTCAATATGTGGTCGAGCTCAGCCCTTGTGTAGTCAAAACGCTCGCCGGAAACCAGCGCACCAGAATCATTGTCGCGATGCACTGTGCGGATGAAATGCGGTGTCAGCGCTTCGGTATAACAGTTCCAGCGCGTATGAACACGGCGGTGATCAGTTGAAAAAATGGTCGGGCGCGCGCCGACTGGCGCAATCATCCCCATGCCGATACCAAGCGGCAACTTTTCAACCACCCCGAACAGGCGATTGCCCTCATCCGACAGTTCCAGAAACAACCCGTTGTTAAAGCAAATAACTGCGGGCGAATCATTCGGCCCAAGCGCCTGCACCGAAGGCGCAAGCCGCTTGAGAGAGGCGACAACACCGCGCCCCAGTGCATCATCATCATCCAGACGCACAGTTGTTAGATGCGTCGCCCATGGCTGACGCACGGATTCTATCGCGGTTTTGGTCGAGCGGTAGTTATTCGCCGGCGGCAGAGCTACGACATGCGCGTCCCTCAGTGGCGCGACAAGCTGTTCCAGCCGGGCGCGGAAAACAGGCGGGAAATCATCACCAATAAGAACGGCGAGAGTGAAATCAGGATCGCTCTGGCCTAGCAGCGAGGGAAGGGTCAGCGCACTGAACAGACGAAAGCGTCGTTCCAGCCGATGCGGATCGTAAAGCGTGGAACGCACGCCATCCAGGCCCTTGCGCGAAATCTTGAAACCAGAATCCGCCACATAGGAAAACCGGATCACGACGATAATCTGTGCGCAAATGGCGGGCGGCATGCAGCATCCTTTTTCAGGGCAGCTTGCCCCGGCAGACCGCAAATGAAAAGCCCCGCAGCTTGCGCTACGGGGCCCTTTCTCAACACCTGTCAGCGAGGTCAGTCATCCTTGCGACCAAAGACCATATCGGCCTCGGACATCGGCGCTGGCTCTGGCGCAGCCAATGCGGCTGCTGCTTCTGCCTCTTCGCGGCGCGCGTCGAGAACCTTACGGTCGCGTTCAGCCGCAACGCTACGCACTTTCGAGACAACGCTGCCGGTCCCCGCTGGGATCAGACGCCCGACGATCACGTTCTCTTTCAGACCAACCAGATGATCCCGCTTGCCCTGTACTGACGCCTCGGTCAGCACGCGCGTGGTTTCCTGGAACGACGCCGCAGAAATGAAGCTGCGCGTCTGCAAAGAGGCCTTGGTGATCCCCAGCAGAATCGGCCCACCTTTGGCAGGCTCCATCTTGTTGGCAACCGCCTTTGCGTTGATCTCGTCGAATTCGGCCTTGTCGACATGCTCGCCTTTCAGCAGAGTGGTCTCGCCACTGTCGAAGATCTCCCACTTCTGCAACATCTGCCGCACGATCACTTCGATATGCTTGTCGTTGATCTTCACGCCCTGCAGACGATACACGTCCTGCACTTCGTCGATCAGGTAGTTGGCCAGCGCTTCGATGCCCAGAATACGCAGAATGTCATGGGGGGCAGGGTTGCCATCCATGATGTAATCCCCGCGCTGGACGAAATCGCCTTCCTGCACAGGAATATGCTTGCCCTTCGGCACCAGATACTCTGCAGGTTCTCGCGTGTCGTCTACAGGCTGAATGCGGATGCGGCGCTTGTTCTTGTAGTCCTTCTCAAAGTGCACATAGCCATCAATTTCACAGATGATGGCATGGTCCTTGGGACGGCGGGCTTCGAACAATTCAGCCACACGCGGCAGACCACCGGTGATGTCCTTGGTCTTGGCACCTTCGCGCGGGATACGCGCGACCACGTCACCAGCGACGATATCCTGCCCATCCTCGACCGACAGAATTGCATCCACTGACATAGGATAGGTCACAGGGTTGCCAGCCTCGTTGCGCACAGGCTCACCTGTCTCGGCGTCCATGAGGATCACCTCAGGCTTCAGGTCGCTGCCCTTGGGCACCGAGCGCCAATCACTGACGATCTTCTGGGTCATGCCCGTCGCTTCGTCAGTTTCATCACGCACCGAAAGACCCGCGATCAAATCGACAAAGCGCACGCGGCCCGTGGTTTCAGCAATGATCGGCAGGGTATAGGGGTCCCATTCGAACAGCTTCGCGCCACGTTCGATCTGCTCGCCATCCTTGACGAACAGTTTCGAGCCATAGCCCGGCTTGAACACTGCCCGCTCGACGTTGTTTTCGTCGATAATGGCAATCTGCATCGACCGCCCGGTCACGATCAGATCACCGGAAGAGTTGGTGATCGTCTGCGCGTTGCGCAGCTCTGTGCGGCCTGCCGCATTGGCTTCCTGGAAGGACTGGCTGCCACCCTGCGCAATGCCGCCGATGTGGAAGGTCCGCATCGTCAGCTGGGTGCCCGGCTCACCAATGGACTGTGCAGCAATGATGCCCACAGCTTCGCCCTTGTTGACCAGCGTGCCACGCGCCAGATCGCGCCCGTAGCACTTGGCGCAAACGCCCTCATCGGCCTCACAGGTCAGCGGCGAGCGGATCTTCACAGTAGCCACGCCCGCAGCTTCGATCGCATCAGCATCGCGTTCGCTCAGCAGCGAATTGCGCGCCGCCAGCAACTCGCCCGTTGCCGGATCGACCACATCTTCGGCCACGACACGGCCCAGAATGCGCTCGGACAGCGACGAAATGATTTCGCCGTCATTCACCGCAGCCTGCGCCGTGATGAACAGATCGGTGCCGCAATCATCTACGCGCACGATGCAATCCTGCGCCACATCGACCAGACGACGGGTCAGATAGCCGGAGTTGGCGGTTTTCAGCGCCGTATCGGCCAGACCCTTCCGGGCCCCATGCGTCGAGTTGAAGTATTCAAGAACGGTCAGACCTTCCTTGAAGTTCGAGATGATCGGCGTCTCGATGAT
>SKGU01000292.1 GCA_007117255.1 Natronohydrobacter sp.
GGGCGGCAGGATGATGTGCTGATCGTTTCCGTTGATGGCGGTTGCCCCGGCGTGCAGAACGTTGCGGAAGGAATTATTGGCGCGACATCAATGCAGTTCCCGCTGCTGATGGCATCGCTTGGGATTGAGGCAATCAAAACCTATGCCGAAACCGGTGAAAAGCCGCAGAATTCAGAAGGTCTGGATTTCTTCAACACCGGCGTTCAGTTGATCACGGACAACCCGGTCGATGGGGTCCCCTCTATCAGTTCAGAGGAAGGTCTGACCCGCTGCTGGGGCTGATCTGATCTTATTGGGATTTACACAGCAAAGCCTAGCCGCCAGCATTATGCTGGCGGCACGATGAACCGTTCCCGCCAACCGGAGACCGCCGATGTCTGACACTCCACGCCGCGCCGCAGATTATGAGACTACGCTGACCGGCGCCGATAGCAGCGTTGCAAAGTTTGACGGTCCGAAGCGCACCCCCATGGGCCATGTCCAGCATTTCCTGCATTCGCATCCTACCATGGTTCCGGTGATCGTTCTGGCTCTCAGCCTGATCGTATTCGGAATTCTTGCAGGGGACAGGTTTTTCACGCCCTTCAACCTGTCGCTGATTTTGCAACAGGTGTCTATCATCGGCATTCTGGCCGCAGCACAATCACTGATCATCCTGACTGCCGGAATCGATCTTTCCGTGGCCGCGATCATGGTGCTGATGTCGGTTATTTCCGGTAAGCTGGCAATCACTCTTGGCGTGCCACCGTCACTGGCGCTCACTGCATCGTTTGTGGTCGGGACGCTTGCGGGCATGTTGAACGGGATCCTGGTGACGCGATTGCGCCTGCCGCCATTCATTGTCACGTTGGGAACCTGGAATATTTTCTTCGCTCTGAACCTTTGGCTTTCGGGGGCGCAGTCCATCCGGTCGCAAGACATAGACCAGATGGCACCATTGTTGAAGTTCTTTGGAAATTCCTTCCGGGTTGGCGGCGCGAACATCACTTATGGCTCTATCCTGATGGTGACGGTCTTTGTGGTGCTGTGGTACATGTTGACCAAGACGGCCTGGGGGCGACACGTCTATGCGATAGGCGATGACAAGGATGCGGCTGAACTTGCGGGTATACGAACAGACAGGATGCTTGTCTCGGTCTATGCGCTTGCAGGGTTCATATGTGCGCTGGCTGCATGGGCAAGTATCGGGCGGGTTGGCTCAATCTCGCCGCAATCTTTCTACGAGGGCAATCTGCAATCCATCACGGCCGTGGTGATCGGTGGGATCAGCCTGTTTGGTGGACGCGGTTCAATCATGGGGGCGCTGTTTGGCGCGCTGATTGTGGGCGTGTTCCAGTCGGGTCTGAGGTTGGCCGGGGTCGATGTGCTCTGGCAGGTTTTCGCCATTGGCTGGCTCATCATCATCGCGGTCGCAATCGACCAATGGATCAGAAAGGTTTCAGCATGACATGTGAACCCATTCTCAAGGCGCGCGGACTGGTCAAGCGATATGGGCGCGTCACGGCGCTGGACCACTGCGATTTCGATTTGATGCCGGGTGAAATCCTAGCCGTGATCGGGGATAATGGCGCAGGAAAATCCAGCCTGATCAAAGCGATATCCGGTGCAGTTACCATCGATGAAGGTGAGATTAGCCTGGAAGGCAAGGCGATCTCTTTCACCTCACCGCTTCAGGCGCGCGATGCCGGGATCGAGACGGTTTACCAGACACTCGCACTATCCCCCGCGCTGTCGATCGTGGAAAACATGTTCATTGGGCGGGAGTTGCGCAAGGCGGGGCCATTGGGGCAATGGTTTCGGATGTTGGATTTGCCAGCCATGCGCAGTTTTGCACGCGAAAAGCTGAATGAACTGGGGCTTATGACCATCCAGAATATCGACCAGCCTGTCGAGACACTTTCAGGTGGTCAACGCCAGGGTGTGGCCGTGGCCCGTGCTGCAGCATTCGGGTCTAAAGTCGTCATCCTTGATGAACCCACTGCGGCCCTAGGTGTGAAAGAAAGTCGCAAGGTGCTGGAGCTTATTCTTGATGTGCGCTCTCGCGGGATTCCGATCATCCTGATCAGCCACAATATGCCTCATGTGTTTGAGGTCGCGGACCGCATTCATGTTCATCGTCTTGGCAAACGGCTATGTGTTATCGACCCCAAAGAGCATTCCATGTCAGACGCAGTGGCCTACATGACGGGCGCGAAGCTGCCAGAGGTTGCTTGACGGTTCAGGAGTGACACCCCCGGTCGCGCTGTTTGCTCGGTCAGGGGTGTCAAGGCAGTCAGAAATCGGTTGGTGCCCCGCCCTCGTGCTTGCGACGCGCGACAAAATCCAGCAAAGCCTCCCGGCGGTCTTCGGCCAGGGGTGGCGGGGTGAAGTTATCGACAATGTTGCGATAGATCCCATGCGCGCGGGTGATTGTATCCGTCGCGCCGTCGCGTTCCCAGGCCTCGTAATTGCGCCAGTCTGATACGAAAGGCGCATAGAACGCGGTCTCGTAGCGTTCGCGCGTGTGTTCGACCCCGAAGAAATGCCCGCCGGAGCCCACCTCGCGGATCGCGTCAAGTGCCAATGCCTCTGGCGTGGTTTCACTCAGGACAGGCTCGAAATACCGCTGGATCATTTGCAGCATCTCGCAATCCATGACGAATTTCTCCGGGCTTGCGATCAAGCCGCCCTCCAGCCATCCGGCGGCGTGATAGACCAGGTTGGAGCCAGATTGCACAGCCGCCCAAAGGCTGTTGCAGGTTTCCCACATGGCTTGCGCATCTGGGATATTGGCAGTGCACACCCCGGACGAACGCAACGGCAAGCCGTAGCGGCGGGCAAGCTGGCCGGTCATCTGGGTCGCCCGCATGTATTCCGGCGTCCCGAAGGCGGGCGCGCCAGAGCGCATATCGACATTCGATGTGAATGTTCCGATGGCCACAGGCGCGCCGGGGGCCGCGTATTGCAAAAGCGCGATCGCGCATAGCGACTCCGCGATGGATTGCGCCACCGCCCCAGCCAACGTCACCGGGGCCATGGCGCCGGCAAGCGTGAAGGGCGTCACAACGACAGGCTGACCCCGCCGGGCAAGGCGGAGCGCGCCGTCGATCATGGGGAAATCATGGCGCAGCGGCGAAACGGAGTTGATGTTGGTGTACATGCGCGGCGCTGCATTGAATTCGGCATCACTGAGGCCTGCCGCAATCCGCACCATTTCCATGGCGTCTTCGACCCGTTCGCGCCCAAGGCTGTATGCATGCACGACCTTGTCGGTCAGGATCAGCTTTTCGGCGATGCAATCAAGATGGCGGACAGAAGCATGGATATCGACAGGCTCGACCGGATAGCCGCCTGCAACGTGGATGCAGTTGAACGCCTGTGTCAGCATCAGGAATTCGCGGAAGGTCTGGAAGTCGCCTGTTCGTTTGCCGCGTAGCATGTCCCAGCTTGATGGGGGTGAAGACACATTGACAAAGGCGATATGCCGATCACCCATGCGCACGGCGCGTTCCGGGTTGCGGGGTGTGATCGTGAATGCGCCGGGTGCGCGTGCCAGCATCTCCATGACGAAATCGCCATCCATGCGCACATTGTGGCCGTCCACACGACACCCTGCTTCGCGAAACAGTGCCAGCGCTTCGTCGTTCAGGAATTCGACACCGATTTCGGACAGGATATGCAGGGCGGCGCGATGGATCGCCTCGACCCCGTCTTCGTTCAAAGGCGTCGTTGGCTGATCATTGTTGATTGGCACCCGCCAAGGCATCTGGTCCAGCCGGAAGCCCTCTTTGCGGCGTGCATTGCCGCCCCGCCCGCCGGAGCGGCGACGACGATCAGGATTGTCGCTTGCCATGCTGGCCCTCCGTTTTGGCTGACGCTAGCCAGAGAGCGGGCCAGCGGGCAAGCGGAGTGTAGGCAACAGATTTGGGCAAACGGTGCTGTCAGTAACCTCGCTCAAACGGCCTTGAGTGCGCGCATCCAGTCAGCGGCGGCGTGGGCATGAATTTCAGCCGCCCGAATATGCCCGTCAAAACCCTGCGCCAATTCTCGGATCAGGCGCTTGGAGCGGATGAGCAGATAGACATCGCCGGCGTAGACAGCAGCGCGGGTATAGCCAAAAAGCGTCATCGGGGGCGCAAAACGTTTGCGCCCGTCGAACAGATACATGCGAAAGGCAGGATACAGTTCGTCGACTGTGCGCGCGATATGGTCGATCTGGCGCTGTCGCACAGAGGCCGACAAGCCCTGCCAGACACCACAGCCCGCCGCGAATATCTCGAAACTTTGCAGCGGCATGCACATTTCGATATCGGCTTCCGGTGCGCGCGAGAGCCGCAAGCGGCGCTGTGTCTGGGCTTGCAGGCGGCGTTTTTCCTGCTCGGAGCTTTGCGCCTGAAAACTGATGATTTCCGGTGTGCGCATAAGATCGGGCAACAGAGCCGGGACGTAGCGGATCTTCTGGCCCGTGGCTTCCTGGTGCCAGCGCTCCATTGCTGTGCGGCTTTCTTCATCCAGCGCGGCTTCGGTTTCGACCGCGTCAAAGCTCTGCGTCGCGGTCCCGCTATCTTCGGACAGGCCCAGAAGCCAGTCGGTCGAAACCTGGAACTGCGCCGCGATCGACAACAGCGTTTCCGCGCGCGGCAGTCGCGGGTCCGGCCCGGTCAAAAGTTGCGACAGGGCCGAGCGATCTATTCCAATAGCTGTCGCAAACCCTGATTGTGTCAGACCCGATTGCGCCAGCAACTGCACCAGTCTTTTGCGGAAAAGTGCTGATGACTCACGTTTTCCCATGTTGATTTTCCAAATCGTATGTTGTGGATAGTAAACATATTTTTTTATACACGGCAATCTTCTTGAATAGTGACGAGAACACTCGCATTGCAGGCGGTGCACTTTGGGTACACCGTTCTGTGAACAACAAGAAGAGGGTGAAGAGTGCGTCGCGTAGAATGGCCCACTGTGGCGTTGATTGTGGCCTGTTATGGGCTGTGGGGTCTGGCTGGCATTTGGCTCTGGCCCAACGCTCCGCTGGTTGCTCTGGCGCTCATGGCAGTTATGGCGGCCCTGCATTCTTCGCTTGTGCATGAGAATTTGCACGGCCATCCGACTCGGACCAGATGGCTCAATGAGCTGCTGGTCACGCTGCCCTTGTCGCTGATCTATCCCTACCGTCGGTATAAAGTCACGCATCTCGCCCATCACAATGACGCCCGCCTGACGGATCCCTTTGACGACCCTGAATCCTACTACAAGGCACGTTGGGCGCATGACCGGATGCCACGCTGGCTGCAAAGCGTGCTGCGGGTCAACAACACCATGGTCGGGCGGATAATACTCGGCCCGTTGCTCGGTGCGGTCGGGTTCCTGAGGCAGGAAGCAGAGCTGTTTCGCGTAAATGCACCCGGTGTGCGTCTGGCTTGGGGGCTGCATTTTGCAAGCCTCGCGCCGCTTCTGGCTGTGATCTGGGCCTTTGGCATTCCGCTATGGCTTTACTTGCTTATGGTTGTATGGCCTGCCTTGTCGCTGATCTCGATCCGGACCTACGCCGAACACCGTTGGCATGACGCGCCCGAAGGCCGGACCATCATCGTTGAACGCTCGCCGCTGTCATGGCTGTTTCTGAACAACAATCTTCATATCGTGCATCATCAGATACCAACGGCCCCTTGGTATGAGTTGCCGCGCCTATATCGCGCACGTCGCGCGCATTGGCAGGCGCTCAATCATGGCTATGTCTATGCGAGCTACTGGCAACTGTTCCGCGCCTATGCGCTGCGCCAGAAGGAACCTGTGGTGCATCCGGTGCTCTATTGCGATGATCTGCCACGCGATCCCGACCAGTCGCCCCCGCCCGTCGCCATACATGCAAGCGGACGCGCAGCATGACCGGGCTGGCCACTCTGCCCATGTATGACTGGCCAGAGATTCGCGGGCAAGTGGATCAATTCTATGCTGATTTGCGCGCGCGTGTCCCGCAACTCCCTGCAGTCTTGACCCGCCCCGAAACCACGAAGGAATTACACGCGCTCTGGCATGATGCGGGGCTGATGTTCGGCCAGACCTGCTGGGGACCGATGCAGGCCGGGCTTGCCGCGCATGTCCATGTACTGGCGCAACCGTTTTATGATGACGTTCCAGGCGGGAAGGGCGTGTGCTACCGCTCTGCCATTGTTATGCGCGGTGGGCGTGCTTGTCCGGTCCCGCACCATGACGCTGCAGAATTGCCTGACGGGCTGATGGACGCACGCCTGGCGATCAATGCGCTTGATTCGATGTCTGGCTTCATTGCCATGGCGCAGGATATGGGCGCGCCGGATCTGGGCAGCCGCGCGCTGATCACCGGCAGTCACCGCGGCTCGGTCCGGGCCATCGCCGAAGGTGCGGCAGATTTCGCGGCCATAGACTGCCGCTCCTGGGCTTTGGCGCAAGCATACGAACCTGCAGCGCGCGACCTGACGGTCGTAGGCTGGACGGCTCCGCGTCCGGGCCTGCCCTATATCACGGCTCGCGCCACACCATTAGCTCTGCGCCGCGCACTTACCGATGCGCTGGCACAGTTTGGCGCACAGCCCCATTTCCAAACACAGCCGGAGGAGACCCCATGACCCAGACCTATCGTGCCATTGTCATTGGCGGCGGCGTTGTCGGCTGCTCGGTCCTGTATCACCTGGCGAAAGCCGGCTGGACCGATGTTCTGCTGATTGAGCGGTCAGAACTCACTTCAGGCTCGACATGGCACGCAGCGGGCGGGTTTCACACGCTCAATGGCGATCCGAATGTGGCGCGTCTGCAAGCTTATACCATCTCGCTTTATGAAGAGTTGGAGAAGATGACCGGCCAATCCTGCGGCCTGCATCTGGTGGGCGGCGTGCAGATGGCCGACAGCCCGGAGCGGCTGGATTTCCTGCGCATGGCCCATGCGCGCGGGCGCTATCTGGGCATGGAGACCGAGATCATAACCCCGTCCGAGGCCAAGGCCATGTTCCCGCTGATGGACGAGTCGCATTTTGTCGGTGCGCTTTGGGACCCGGTTGAGGGGCATCTTGACCCCTCTGGTACGACGCATGCCTATGCGAAAGCGGCGAAGATGCTGGGTGCGAAGATCGAGTTGCGCAATCCTGTGAAGGAATTGACGCAAGACCCGGATGGCACATGGAATGTGATCACTGAAAACGGCACATATCGATGCGAGCATGTGGTCAATGCCGGTGGCCTCTGGGCGCGCGAGCTGGGCCGCATGGTCGGGCTGGAACTGCCGGTTCTGGCGATGGAGCATATGTATCTGCTGACCGAACCCATGCCCGAAGTGATGGAGTTCAACGCCAGTATGGGCCGCGAGTTGATCCATGTGATCGACTTCAAGGGCGAAATCTACACACGGCAGGAAGGGCAGGGCATCCTGCTCGGCACTTATGAGAAAGCCTGCAAGCCGTGGTCCCCCGTGACGACCCCTTGGGATTTCGGCCATGAATTGCTGCAGCCCGATATCGACCGGCTGGCCCCCTCGCTAGAGGTCGGTTTCCGCCATTTCCCGCCCTACGAGAACGCGGGCATCAAGCAGATCATCAACGGCCCCTTCACCTTCGCGCCCGATGGCAACCCGCTGGTGGGGCCTGTGCAGGGGCTGACGAATTACTGGTCGGCCTGCGCGGTCATGGCGGGCTTCAGCCAAGGCGGGGGCGTCGGGCTGGTGCTGGCGAACTGGATGACCACAGGCGATCCGGGCCATGATGTGTTTGGGATGGATGTGGCGCGCTACGGGGATTGGGCCAGCTTGCGCTACACCAACGCGAAGGTGCGCGAGAATTATTCGCGCCGCTTCTCGATCCGCTTCCCGAATGAGGAACTGCCCGCAGCAAGGCCCCATCTGACGACCCCGCTCTATGACCTGATGCTGCGCGACAATCATGCGGTGATGGGCGACACATGGGGGCTGGAGACGCCGCTCTGGTTCGCGCCTTCGGCGGATGAGGCGCATGACGTGCTGTCCTTCCACCGCTCGAATGACTTCGCGCATGTCGGCGCTGAAGTGCGGGCGGTGCGCGACAGTGTGGGCGTGACCGAGATTGCCAATTTCGCCAAGTACGAGGTGACGGGACCGGGCGCAGAGGCGATTCTTGACCGGCTGATGACGAACCGTCTTCCGAAGCTCGGGCGCATTGTGCTGACGCCCATGCTCAATGACGCGGGCAAACTGATCGGTGATTTCACCATCGCGCGGGCCGGGGCTGAGCGCTTTATGATCTGGGGCTCGCTGGCGGCGACGAAATACCACCTGCGCTGGTTCGAGCGTCATCAGCCCAAGGATGGCAGCGTCATGATCCGCGCGCTGGGCATGGGGCTGATGGGGCTGTCCATCGCGGGGCCGAAAGCGCGGGACGTTCTGGCCGCGCTTGTGGATGCAGATGTGTCGGGCAGCGCGTTCCGCTTCATGGATTTCCGCGAAATGGATGTGGCGGGTGCGCCCTGCATGGTCAATCGCATCACCTACACGGGCGATCTGGGCTATGAAATCTGGATGGCCCCGGAATATCAGCGCCGCGTCTATGCCGCGATCAAGGATGCAGGGGCCGATCATGGCATCCGCGATTTCGGGATGCGCGCACTCTTGTCGATGCGGTTTGAAAAGAACTTCCCGACATGGTTTGCGGAACTGCGCCCGATTTATGGCCCGATGGAAGGCGCGATGGAACGCTTCGTGGCCTATGACAAGCCCGATTTCATCGGTCGCGACGCCGCATTGGCGGAACGCGGAGAGGGGCCGCGCCTGCGCCGTGTGGCAATGATCATCGACGCTGAAACTGCCGACGCGATTGCGGATGAACCGATCTGGGCGCGGGTGGATCAGGATTATGGTACCATCACGCCTCCGCATAGCTATGGGCCTGCGCGCTTTGATGCGGCGGGCAACAAGCTGGACACGCCGCATCCTTCAGTTGCAGGGGAATGGCGCGTTGTGGGCTGGGTGACATCAGGCGGATATGGGCACCATGTCGGGCTGTCACTGGCGCAAGGCTATCTGCCTGCCGCCCTGGCCGAGCGCGCTGACACAGACCTGTTCGAGGTCGAGATCATGGGCAAACGCCTACCGGCCCGGATCGCGCTTGAGCCGCCCTTTGACCCCACCGGCGCAAAGATGCGAAGCTGACCCCCTGACAACCGCAACAGGAAAGGCCCGGATGTATGCGGCTTGAAGGACTGGAGATTTTTGTTATCGGAACTCCGCCACCCGGCTGGGGCGGTCGCTACTGGATCATTGTGAAGCTGACTACCGAATGCGGGATCATCGGCTTTGGCGAGGTCTATGCAACCGCGATTGGTCCGAGTGCCATGAGTGTTGTCATTAAAGACGTATTCGAGCGCCATATGAAGGGCGAAAGCCCTGAAAATGTGGAGCTGATGTTTCGCCGTGCTTATTCCTCTGGATTTACCCAGCGCCCGGACCCGACTGTGATCGGCGCGTTTTCAGGGTTGGAGATCGCGTGCTGGGATATTCTGGGCAAAGCTCGCGGCAGGCCTGTCTGGGCGCTGCTGGGCGGGCGAATGAACGAAAAACTGCGTGCTTATACCTATCTCTATCCATTGCCCCATCACGACAAGACCGCCTTCTGGATCAGCCCTGACATGCAGGCAGAAAGCGCGATTTCGGCGGTCAACCAAGGGTTTACCGCGATCAAGCTGGACCCCGCCGGACCTTATACGATACGCGGAGGGCATCAACCGGGGATGCGCGACATTGACCTGTGTGACCGGATGCTGGGCGCGGTGCGCGCAGCTATTGGCACCCGTGCCGATATCTTGCTCGGCACGCATGGGCAATTCACCCCTGCGGGCGCGATTCGTCTGGGGGCGGCAATGGAGCGGCACCAACCGCTGTGGTACGAGGAACCTATCCCGCCCGATGACATCTCTGGCATGGCCGAGGTCGCGCGCGCGGTCCGCCTGCCGATTGCCACGGGAGAAAGACTTTGCACCAAGGCCGAATTCGGTGCGGTGCTGCGTGCGAGCGCGGCTAGTATTCTGCAACCTGCGCTTGGCCGCGCGGGCGGCATCTGGGAGGTCAAGAAGATCGCTGTGATGGCAGAAGCCTTTGGCGCCCAGCTCGCTCCGCATCTTTATGCCGGTCCTGTTGAATGGGCGGCCAATATCCATCTGGCGGCCAGCATCCCCAATCTGCTGATGATCGAATGCATCCAGACGGGCGGTGAATTTCACCTGCCCTTGATCGGCAACAGCCTACGCGTCGAGGATGGATTCATCACGCCGCCGGAACGCCCAGGTCTGGGAATTGCATTTGATGAAAGCCTTGCTCTGGCGCACCCCTATCGCGATACAGACCTTCATCTGCAGATGCAGGAACTTCCGTGCGATTACTCAAAAGGAAACAACTTCACAGGGGGGGCTGCACGAGATTGAAGTCGCTTTTGCGCAATCCGGTCTTGAAACATGCGACGATGTCGCTTTTGATGTATCAGATGGCGCAAAAAGGCCGCGACTTGCGGAAAAAGAGAAAAAGCTGGTGCCAGCATAAAAACGACCAGAAATTTCAGGGAGACAAGAATGACCAAAGACACCATCAAAGAAAAAACCCTGCATCGCGCGGCAAGTGCCTATGCGCTAGAGTGCAAGGACGGCAAGCTCAGCCGCCGCGAATTCCTGACCCGCGCTACCGCGCTTGGTGTTGCAGCCCCTGCCGCTTACGGGCTACTGGGGCTTGCCGCACCAGAGGCGAAAGCTCAGACCCCGCAGATGGGCGGTAGTCTGCGCATCCAGATGGATATCAAAGCGCAGCGCGACCCGCGCACATGGGATTGGTCGGAACTGGCCAATGTCTGCCGCGGCTGGTTGGAATACCTCGTCAGCTACGAACGCGACGGCACTGTCCAGCCCGTGCTGCTGGAAAGCTGGGAGGCTAATGACGATGCGACGGTTTATACCCTGAACATCCGGCCTGGGGTGACATGGAACAACGGCGATCCCTTCACTGCGTCAGATGTCGCCCACAACATCGAGCGTTGGTGTGATGCCTCGGTCGAGGGTAATTCCATGGCCGGACGCATGAGTGCGATTTCCGAGGATGGCAAACTGCGTGATGGTGCCGTGGAAGTGGTCGATGACCTGACGCTGCGCCTGCATCTGTCCAACCCCGATATCGCAATTATCGTGAACATGGCCGATTATCCAGCTGCAGTGGTGCATCCGTCCTTCACCGGCGATGATCCGGTCGCAAATCCGATCGGCACAGGTCCATATCGTCCTGTCAGCCATGACACTGGTATTGGCGCGGTTATCGAGCGCAATCCTGACCATACCTGGTGGAATGAGGGCAATGGTGCGTATCTTGACCGGATCGAATTCGTCGATCTGGGCACGGACCCGGCTGCATGGCTGGCCGCTGCCGAAGGCGGCGAGATCGACATGACCTATCAGACCACAGGCGATTTCATTGATATCTTCGAAGCGATCGGCCTGCCGAAGTCAGAGGCCATTACAGCCTCGACACTGGCTGTGCGTTTCAACCAGACGCAAGCGCCTTACGACAATGTCAATGTGCGTCGTGCGTTGCAGATGGCGGTGAATAACGAGATTGTCCTTGAACTGGGTTACAATGATCTTGGCACTGTCGCCGATAACCACCATGTCTGCCCGATTCATCCTGAATATGCCCCGACCGGTGGCACGCCGTTTGATCCGGCTGCCGCCAAAGAGATGATTGAAGCCGAAGGGCTGGCGGATCATGAGTTCGAGCTGATCTCGATTGATGACAACTGGCAAGCTGCGACCTGTGACAGTGTTGCGGCGCAAATCCGCGCGGCTGGGATCAATATCAAACGCACTATCCTGCCTGGTGCGACTTTCTGGAATGACTGGCTGAACTATCCGTTTTCATCGACAGAGTGGAACA